>JAWWPL010000400.1:0-10452 GCA_033850605.1 Blastocatellia bacterium
GTAGCCGCTAACTCAAAGGGAATCGCCACGGAAAGCCAGAGGCTTTCCGCACATCGGGCTGCAAAGCCGCGGCGAGCAATACGCAATTCTGGTTTGGAAATCGACAATGACTACATCGCCAAGCCCCCATCAACCTGAACCACCTGCCCCGTGATATACCGAGCATCCTCAGACAAGAGGAAACAAGCGATGCGGGCAACCTCATCGGGTTCAGCAAAACGTGACAGCGGAATCTGTTCTAAGATCTTCGCGCGATAGTTCTCGTCTAATCCCCCTGCCATATCCGTCGATACCATGCCCAGCGCCAGCGCATTCACGGTAACCTGGCGGCTGGCGACCTCGCGGGCCAATGCCTTAGTCAAACCAATCATGCCGGCTTTTGAAGCCGAATAGTTAGACTGTCCGGCCATGCCGACGACCCCGCTAATCGAAGTAATGTTTAGAATCGAACCGCCATTGTCCTGCCGCAGCATTACGCGAAGCGCGGCTTTGGCAAAGTTCCACGCACCCTTTAGATTTGTGTCGATCACTGCGTCCCAATCATCTTCCTTCATTCTCAGGATCAAAGTGTCGCGCACTATACCGGCATTATTGACCAGAAAATCAATACGTCCGAAAGTGTCTTTGACCTGCTTTACCATTTCCGCGGCGGCCTGAGTATCGGCAACGTCTCCCTGCGCTGCCATGGCCCGCACGCCCTGCGCCTCGATCTCCACTTTCAAAGCTTCGGCAGCTTCTGTGCTCTTCGCATAGTTGAAAGCGACATCCGCGCCGCGCCGCGCCAGCTCCAGTGCAATGGCGCGCCCGATGCCGCGCGTCGCGCCGGTGACGATGGCACTGCGACCAGTGAATTGTTTGTGATCAGCCATTTTTCAAAGTCCGATTCAATTCGACTTAAACGAGTTGAGATATTGTCGAAACTCAGGCGCCAGGTCCGTATGCTTCAGCGCCAACTCGACTGTCGCAATCAGAAACCCAAGTTTGTCGCCGGCATCGTAACGGGTTCCTTCAAACCTTACAGCATAGAAATCACGCTTCCGCAAAAGGGCGCGCATGGCGTCAGTGATCTGAATCTCGCCGATCGCGCCGGGGACCGTATTGGTAATTTCATCAAAGATGTCCGGCGTCAGGATATAACGGCCAATAATTGCGAGGTTCGAAGGCGCCTCTGCCACCGCTGGCTTCTCAACCATGTCCTTAATTCGATAGACACCGTCTTCAACTTCATCGACATCGAGCGCTCCAAACCGCGAAATGGCTTCGCCTGCAACCTCCATCGTAGCCAACACGGGCGCATCATACTTCTCATAAACATCGAGTAGTTGCCGCAGCGCTGGAGTCCTTGCGTCGATGATGTCGTCACTCAACATCACCGCAAACGGCTCATCACCGACCAGGTCGCGCGCCTGCAAGATGGCATGGCCCAACCCGAGGGCCTCGCGCTGGCGCACATAGCTGACCCGCGCCATGTCGGTAATCCCGCGGACCAGAGCGAGGTCCGCCTGCTTACCGCGCTCTCGCAGCACAGCTTCCAGTTCAAAGGAAACATCGAAGTGATCTTCAATGGCGCTTTTACCGCGACCAGTTACGATAATCACCGATTCAATACCTGAGGCAACTGCTTCCTCAACGACATATTGAATCAAAGGCTTATCGACGAGTGCCAGCATCTCTTTCGGCGATGCTTTGGTCGCCGGCAGAAAGCGTGTGCCCAGGCCGGCGGCGGGAAAGACTGCTTTGCGTACTTGCTTTGCCATAGTCGTAGCTGTCTCTCATACCATAGTGCGACGGATTGAGACAAACGGTGCGTATCACGCCAGACAAAACTCCGGGCCCCGCGCCGTCTCGGTTGGAGCGCGGACATCTTGTCCGCCAGCGAGCAAAGCCCGCTCCGTCTTCCATCAAGAGTATCGGAGGGTATCAGAGGTTCGCGCTGCGCGCTCAGGCGGACAGGATGTCAGCGCTCCGTTATTAGGTGTCAGATCGATCAGGCAATGCCCTACTCCAAAACTTTGATGCGGATTTCCGCGCCGTTCGTTCGGATCTCAGGAACATACATCGCATGGCCCAGCACCGGCAGCGCATGGAACGCGCCCGGACTCTCAGCTCTCATTTCATAACTGATCTGCCAGACACCCTCGGGAAGATGATCGATGAACAGCGCGACTTTGCGGTCGCGCAGTTCCTGATAAACCCAACGCTCCCGTCCGGTGAAGTTGGCGCTCGAGACGAAATTCATGAGCGTGGAATTTTTGCTTTTCAGTGCGCCGGACTTGAGTTCTTTCGCATAGACATTTGCTCCGCTGCGCAGCTCTACCGCCTCAAGGCCTGACGGTTTCAGATCTTCGAAAAGCAGATAATCATAGTTGTTCTTCGCTTCGATGGTGAGCACGGTCTCAACCCGTTCACCACTCTTTACGGTTTCTCCATCGTTGAGCTCTACACGTTCCGAGACATAACCTTTCAACAATGTCTGATGATTGACGAGTTTGAAATACTGTCGCCGCACAAAGATCTCGTTGCCCGCGGGCGTTATCGGTTCCTCCAGACTGAAGAATTTCGTCTGGGCCGAGAAATAGATGGCGCCGGCGCCGCTCTGCCGGCGAATCGTAATCTCGTTCGGGCCGTCGCGAATGACTTCGCGCGGAATCTCGAACTTCGTCGGCGCGCTAAGCGCATCATCCGCGCCGATCTGTCTGGTGGCTATCGATCTTCCATTTACCAGCAATTCGTAGCTCATCTGCGGTTGAATTTCCCTGCTGATGCGCAGGTACTCATCCAGCGTCATCACCACGATCGCCGTATCGCGAGTGTTACTCCACTGGGCGCCGCGGCGGTTCTTGATCAGCCAGTTGGTGACAGGTTCGATTAGCTTGTTTGCGGGATCGATTTCCAACATTGCGCGCAGAGCAAACGAAGTTGCTTCGACGCCGCCGTCGGACCAGCGCCAGTAGAGACCGTCTTCGCCCCAGTGCGCCGTGCCGATCACTGAAGGGTCGGAAGATTGCGCGCCGGTTTGGACGATCGAGATGTCGGGCGTCGTGTCGACCTTCACACCATTTTCCAGGTTCTGAATCAGCGTCTTCGCCTGAGCGTCATAACCAAAACCATGCGCGGAGAGTGCTAGCAGAGCGCGCGTATAAGCGTTGAGACGGTCACGATTGGTCCAAAGATTATTGAAAGCTTTTGCCTGAAACGGGCCCACTTCGCCCGGTTTCTGCCGGGCATGATACGAAGCAAGCGCGTACAGCATCCAGGCCTGGACGTCATAGCTCGCTTCTTCTTCGACCAGTTCCTTGTCCAGGAACGCCGCTGCGTTTGAAAGCACATCAGGCTTTACAGTAATGCCGGCCTGTTGCGCCAGGGTCATGCCCCAAACAACATAGGCCGTCATGAAGTGATCGCTGTTGCCCTCTTTCCACCAGCCCCAGCCGCCGTCAGAGTGTTGGAAATTGTAGAGACGATCCAGACTCTGTTTGGTAATCGCGTCGAGCTCACTCAGATCGTGCTTGCCCTTCGGATGAGTCGCCGTCGCAGTCGACTGCTCAATCCCTCCAAAGATCTTATTCATCGCCGTTTCCGGTTTGAGCCCGAGATCGCGCAGCGTTTTGGCGGTGATCGCCGCCGGCAGAAAGCGGCTCATCGTCTGTTCAGTACAGCCGTAGGGATAGTCGATGAGGTAAGGCAGCGCATCCAGCATCGTGGTGGCCATGCTGGGCGCAACCTGGACCGAAAGCGTCGTCGATTCGGCGCGTCGTTCTTTAGGAATGTCCAGTTTGACCGTGACGCTGTCGCCGCGCATCTTGCCAGAGCGTGACAGGAATTTCTCGATGCCATGTTCGTAGACTGTGTATGTCTTCTCCATCGCGTCGGCATATTTATTTCCCCGCGCTTCGACTTTCAACTTCGCGTCGCCCGCACGCGCAACGCTAACGAGCCAATCGACTCGGGCTTCGCTATTGGCTTTAACTTCGATCGTCCCTTGCTCGCCTTTCATCTGCTTGCCGTCGACGACGATACCCGAAACGGTAAGCCCTTCGGCGACAAGTGAAGAAGCAACCTGCATATGTTGATCGGTATTATTATTTATTACCCCGGAAACAGTGACCTGATCTCCGACGACAAAAAAGCGTGGCGCTTCGAGTCGGACGATGAGCGGTTGTTTGGTTCGCGTCGAGGTATCGCCGATGCCGAACTGATTGGCAGCTGTAACCGCGCGGGCCGTCGCCGACCAGGTCGTCAACGAATCGGGATATTTCACTTTTACGGTGGCGTTGCCGTTCTCATCAGTCCGGATGTCGGGCTGCCAGAGAATGGTTGAGCGAAAATCGCTGCGGACCTGGACTGCGGGCTCCTGGGCCGCCTGGTACGGTGCGTTGACCGTAACCGACGCAGTCGCCACGCCAGGTTTAAGCAGTGCAAGAGAATCCACCGCTCGTCCGTTGATTGGCAAGTCCAAGACTGCATTACTGAACCGCGCTACCTCTTTATCAGCTTCCCTTAAGGTGCCACTGGGCGCTTCTGCTTCATTTTTCTCTCGACGCCGATCATCCTTGCCGCGGTCGAGATCTTTGCGGTCTCGTAACTGTCCCTTCTGAACTTCCACCAGCGTCGCATACGACTTTTGATTGAACGTGCTCTGCGTTTGTACGGTCTGGGCGCGCTTGTTGCCGTAATAAAACTGGCGTGGATCACCAGCGTAATCCTGCTGAATGTATTTGACCGACTCGTCGATCAGTCCCAAAGCGATCTCTGCCGCGACCGGCTTGCCGTTCACGTCCCGAGCGGTTATCGACAGCGAGCCCTCCTCGCGCGGTTGGTACTGTTCGCGATCAGCCTTAACGGCTATGGAGAGAAACTGCTGTACGGGCGGAACGATGACCTGCTTGTTGTCGACGAACATTTGCGCGTCGCTTACCATCGCCGCATTGAGAAAGATATTAGGAACATGCCTTTCCTCGATCGGCAACTCGATGAGTTTCGCCGTCCCCGTTACATGCACCAGTTGATAGCTGTATAAGTCCTCGCCTTCGACACTGAACAGAACATAACGATCGTTCGTCGGCACCGAAATCATTACCGGCGCTGTCTGGCCAGCGCGGAAGGTGTCTTTGTCGACCACAATTTCAACGCCGCCCGGACGGTATCCCAGTTCGGTTGAGGCGTTGGTCGCCACGAAGACCGTTGTTTCAGCCTTGATCAGCGGCAGGAATCGTCCGCGTTTACCGCTACCCTGACTGCTTTCCCAGGCAATCCGATAATAGCCATCGCGTTCCGGAATGAAATTTAGTTGTGCCGAACCTTCGGCATCAGTCTTGAGCGCTTGGGTGAGAATGTCGTCATGTTGATAGCCACGAAACTTGAGCTGCCACGGCTTCTGACCTTTGGCGGGAGCCGGCGGAAAAGATTTTTCGCGCAGGAAGCGAAGCTCGTCGCCTTTCACTTCGCGGCCATTTGGATCGAGCCAGACTTCGTACCAGTAGTCGCGCGTGACTTTTACTGTGCCTTCGGTGACAACGGGCTGCTCATTCGCATCCAGCGCCTTAATGTCTATCGTGACCTTGTCTTTTGGTCGATAAATGTTCCGCTCAGGACGCGGATAGACATAGTAGCGCTGGCGCGTTACGCGCACTGTATCGCTGGCAACGATCTCGCGGCGAGACGAATCCGTGACCCGGGCTTCGATGCGATATTGGAAGTCCTGGTTATAGTTCTCGCGTGGCGTATCGAAAGTAATTGTGGCTTTGCCGGTCGCGTCCGTCTTGATCGTTTCGCGTTTGATAGTTTGCCCCTGGCCGCCATAGTAGTAACGGCCCTGCCGTTCGATATCGTCGTAATACCAGGCGTAATCGTGGTGGGGATACCAGTAGTGATAGAAGGGATTCTGATAGACGACCACTTCGACTGAGGCGTTACTCACCGGACCGCCGAAGTAGTAGTCGGCCTGAATGTTGACTTCGACTTTTTCGCCCAGACGGAACGATTTCTTGCGGCCGTTTTCTTCCGGAGTTTTCACCGCCACCTTGAATTCGGGCAGCTTGTATTCTTCCAGACGAAACAACTTGGCGTCACCGATGTGATTGGCGCGACCCTGATCCCAAAACTGTATCTGGTATTCGCCCAGCGGCAATTGATCCGACAACTCCAAAGAACTCCAGGCGGTGCCAAACGCGTTAAGGGTCGCTTTGCCTTCGCTGATCTTAGCGCCCTGCGGATTATTGATCTGATACTCGACGATTTGATTCGCGGGCGTCGAGTAAACGCCGTCCGCGTAACGGCGGGCGATGAATTTCCACTGAACAGTCTCCTGCGGGCGGTAAGCGGGACGATCTGTGAAGGCGTAGATGCGCCAGGGTTGATCGCCGCGACCGTAATTGTTTGCATAGCCATTCGAAAACGCTTGTCGTTCGCCGCTGGTCGCGGAAGCGAAGAGATTGTGCGAATTGCTGGTTCCCTTCATCGCAAAGGGCGCCAAGCCATCTTTGTTGGTGGTCTGTCGTTGTTTGCGCCAGTGCCACTTATCCCCGGCAATATAGCTTTCCCACAAGGCCACCTCGGCGTTGGGAATCGGCGCCCCGGTTATCGCGTTACAAAAATAGACGAGCGCTTGTTTCGCCGATGACTTGAGGACTATCGACGCGTCAGTAATCATGACGACGTCGCGTGACGACAATGAACCGCTCCTGGCCTCAAGCAGATACGCTCCGATGGGCAGCTTGCCTTCTATGCGCAACTGTTCGCTGACCGGCTTGTGATCCTCGCCGCTCTTTAAATCCCTGGCCCACGTTTTGGACGGCGGACGTCCAGCCAGCTGGATTTTCTGAATCCAGTTGTTGTCGCCGTCGCCCTCGCCTTCGTCTTCGCTGGCCAGTTTCGTGAATCGCACATCGCGCGTGAGATCGATCTTATAGAGCGCAAAATCCACCCGTCTCAGATTGCGCGCACTAAAGGAGTACTGAAGTTCCGAATCAGGTAGAAAGATATTCGATACTCCGACGCTCAAGGCGGGATCGGTGATGTTTTTGATTTGATGAAGGGCCTGATCGTAATAGCGCGTCTCGCCCTTGGCGAATTCCCGGGTGAGCCGGCGGTACAGTTCGAGTGCTTTTATGTAGTCAGGCTCCTGTTGCCACTGGCCCGGCGCCGTCTGCCGCACCGTGCCGTTATTGCCCATCCACTCGGCGTAATAGAAAAGCGCGTCATCATACCAATCGGTTTTCTTGCCGCCTTTGAGCGCGGCTTCAAATTCGTCCGGCACCCGTTCGCGCGCTTCCCAATCACCGCCGGTGGCGCGCATCGTCATCGCGATGAGAAAGTGCAAATGAACCTGGTCGTTTTCCTGCGCACTAATCTTGAGGGCATTTTCGAGAATGTCGAGAGGAATGTAATTGCCGTAATAGGTATAGAAGTAATACTGGTTTGCTCGCGGCGGTTCGGCGGCTTTGAAAACGATCTTGAGATAGCGAGAGCGCGCCCGTTCGATGTCGGACTGACCAGCCCACCAGTCGAGTGCCGGCTGATAATGAGGCCAGGCCATCCCCCAGTTCATCTGGTCCCGTCGTGTCCAAAAGAAATCGGCCAGCGACTCCTGAGATTCAGCCCAGACCAAATCGCGCGGGTCTTCCTTGTCGTTTGCGCGTATCAGTTCTTCAAGTTGCTTCTGGGACTGCTCAAACTTTGTTGGGTCCGCGGTTGCGGTGCTGGCTTGTGCGCGCCACAAAGTGTCGGCGAGACGGAAATCGACCCAGCGGACTTCTGCTGCCAGGAGCCCGGTCTTATCGACCTTCGCATAAAGGTCATAAGCGCGCGCGTACGAGCCCGCGGCATATTCCTGCTCGGCCTTTGCCTTAGCCTGCGGATAATCCGGTTGCTGAGCAGAGACAACCGGGGATCGAAAATGTGTGACCTGAATCAGAAATGCGAGCAGACCAATCGAGGCGATCGTCAAAGCAAGGGAGAACATAGTCCGCAGTTTCGAGAAGATGGGTTTCATAATAGTGTTCAATTGTTCGTCCGAGCTGGTTCTGAATCGGTGATAATTTTTTCCAATAGCCTGGTCAGTTGAGTTCAGTCACTACTCTTAACTCGGGCAGCCTCCGAATGAAGTTCCCCTTTAGAGCTAATAAAGACGCCTTGGCGATGCCCAGGTTCCGATAAATGAACGGTGCATCGGCGCCGACTTGCGCGTTTTTGGGGTGCGATTTGGTGTGATTTCGTGGATCGTTCCAATCCGAGCGTGAGAAACAACAAACCAAAGTAAGACGCTGCTGGACCACGCGATCGTGTGCATCCATCTGAACACTCAGGTACAATCACGAACCACGATCGGCCAGCTTCTTAACCAATCCGGTCCATGGCGGCAGGCTGGCAGCCTGCCGTACTGCGGGCTGCCGTACTGCGGGTTGCCGTACTGCGGGCTGCCGTACTGCGGGCTGCCAGCCCGCAGCTCGATACAACCCTAATTTAGGAGTCAAATGCTGGATCTTAATTATGTTCGGGAAAACCTTGAAGGCGTGCGCGCGGCCCTCGAAAAGCGGGGCGCGCCCACCGCTGCTCTGGAAGATTTCGCTCAAGCGGACGCAGAGCGGCGACGTGTGATCGCTGAATCAGATCAGCTCAACGCCGAGCGCAACACGGCCAGCCGCGAGATCGGCGCGCTCATCAAGGACGGCCAGCGTGAAGCAGCTGATGTGCGCCGCAAAGCGGTCAATGAGTTAAAGGAACGCATAGGTCAGCTCGATCAGCAGCGCGACGACTCGGAAGCGCGCATGCGCGCTTTGCTCTCAACGCTGCCGAACATCCCGCACGAGACAGTACCCATAGGTAAAGACGAATCCGCGAACGTCGAAGTCCGGCGTTGGGGAATCAAACCTGAATTTGATTTCCAGCCGAAGGACCACGTGGATCTGGGAAACGCGCTTGGCATTCTCGATCTCGAACGGGCCACCAAGATTACCGGAGCTCGGTTCGCGATTTTGAATGGCGCCGGAGCCCGTCTCAGTCGCGCGCTGATCGATTTCATGCTCGAGCTGCACACGCGCGAGCATGGCTATCTGGAAACTTTGCCGCCCTTTATCGTGAATCGTGATTCGCTATTCGGCACCGGCCAACTACCAAAGTTCGCGGAAGATCTTTTCAAGCTCGAAGACGAGCGTGGATTTTATCTGATTCCTACTGCCGAAGTTCCGGTGACCAATTACTATCGAGAAGAGATTCTCGACGCGTCGCAATTGCCGATGATGTGGGCTGCTTATACGCCTTGCTTTCGTTCTGAAGCGGGTAGCTATGGCAAAGACACCCGGGGCGTGATGCGGCAACACCAGTTTGAAAAAGTCGAGTTGGTGAAATATTCACTGCCGGAGAATTCGTACGATGAACTCGAGGCGTTGACCCGCAATGCTGAAACGATTCTGCAGCGGCTGGGCATTCATTATCGCGTGGTCGTGCTCTCGACCGGAGACCTCGGTTTCAGCAACGCGAAAACGTACGACATCGAGGTATGGCTGCCCTCGCAAAATACTTTCCGCGAGATCTCTTCCTGCTCTAATTACGAAGCGTTTCAGGCGCGGCGCGCCAACATTCGCTTTCGCCGCGCGGGCGGAGCCAAACCTGAATTCGTGCACACCCTGAATGGTTCTGGTCTAGCCGTCGGACGCACCTGGATTGCGGTTCTGGAAAATTATCAGCAGGCTGACGGATCGGTGATCATTCCCGAAGCGTTGAGACCTTACATGGGTGGGATGGAAAAGATAGAAATATAGGTCCGACGGTCGAATAGGACCTATTTCTTTTTCACTTGGAAATCGTCGCCACAAACTTAACCGAGCGCTTATATTTCCCGTTAGTAAAGTCCCCGGCATCTTCGTCGTTCCCTTTCACCACGTCATTCTCGACCGAGTATTCTTTGATCGTACCGGATTTACTTTCCTGGTACTGGCCGGGATGATACCTAACCCAGTAACCATCTTTCGAGAACACGTATTCCAGTCCACGAATCTTCTTATCCAGCAACATCGTCTGGGATTCGATCTCCTCAGACACTGCTTCGGGCGGAATGGGCAGGTCGGTGACGAGGACGATGACGCTTTCTTCATTGAACCGCTTTCCACGCCCGGCGTAGGCGTACTTCAGTTCTACTGTCTCGCCGCCCGCGGTATAACTGCCGGTCGCCTGACCCGCGGAAGCCGCCGATTTATTTTGCGGCGGCGATGCTTCGTTCTTTGATTGTTGCTGCGTTACCGGAGTCGGCGTGGCGTTCGTAGACGAGCGTTGACCGGAACATCCCAGCGCCGTCACTAACAGCGAAAAGCAGAAGGCTAACGAGAAGATAGAGAAAAGCTTACGGGGTTCTAACATTGTTCTGCTCCCTGCGAGTTGTAACTTGATCTCAAAACGCTTGAATCTTTCGCTTCTCTGCGCAGAGAATATCAAAGCCTGATATTGCCTGCGATG
>JAWWPL010000456.1:0-5350 GCA_033850605.1 Blastocatellia bacterium
CTGTGGATTTCGATCATTGGGCCCGGATTCAGGATGGCAACCTGAAGATTGCGCCAGATATCGAGAAGATCCCGAGGCCACGCATTGGCTATTTCGGAGCCATCGAGCCATGGCTGATCGATCAGGAGTTGATCCGGCAGGCAGCGCGCGAGCGACCCGACTGGAACTGGATCTTTATCGGCAACAAGTCGCGAGGTCTGGATATCGAGAACCTTCCAGGCGTGCATTTTCTCCCGCCGGTTCGTTACGACGACTTGCCAAATTACGCCGCCGGATTCGACGTCTGCGTTTTGCCCTGGAGTACCGAGGTGACTTTCACTAGTTACGGCTCGGCCATCAAGGTTCGTGAGTATCTCGCATCGGGCAAGCCGGCGGTGATTGCGCCTTTGCCGGAATACGAATCAATGAGCAAAGTGCTGCGCATCGGCCGCAGTCGTCAACAGTTTCTGGAGTTGGTCGATGAAGCGTTACAGGAATCAGGAAGTGAATTGGCGAGGGCCCGTCAGGATTCGGTGCGTAATGGCACCTGGGACGCGCGAGCGGAATGGGTCAGTGATTTAATTGAACGTGCGCTAAGTTCAAAGAACGCGCGTTGAAAAGAGCGCGGACATCCTGTCCGCCTGAGCGCGAAGCGCCAACTGACCTGTCGTTGTAAGTCAACCGTGATGAGCGTGCTTCGCACGCTGGCGGACAAGGATCTCCGCGCTCCACGCCACCGCAACCCCCGCCAGCGCAAACAGAAAATAATCCACTGCCAGCAAGTAGCGATACTCAGTGTGCACAACTGATTGCACGCAGAAGAAGTAGATGGGCACCAGCGCCAAAACAATTAGCGCCCGATTTTGCTTCTTGAGAATCAGCAATCCGAGCCCAATCAATGCCAGCGGCAAAATCACCCCCGTCAAAAAAATCTTTTGAATGCCGTGGACGAGAAAACGAGGATAGCGGGTCCAGAGAAAACGTGCCGGCCCCAACTCGAATAGCTTAATCTCGCCGATCTTTGCGATCGGATTGGCCGGAGTAGATGCTTCGTTGGCAAAGCTGATGAGCACCCGGTCGTCGCCGGTCGAGACGAAAGGCAGCTGAGCTTGATTGACGGGCTGTGCTTCGGGCGGTGTGTTCTCGATTGCTTCCGCGACAGTTGATGCATAGGTTTTTCCCGCGGCGCTGATGACGCTGATCCTCATTCGCCCGCTGGTCATCTGGATGGGAAGGGCAAAGACATAGTCCATGTCTCTCTTCAAAGTGACGGTACCGGAAGAGAGCTGCTCGCCGTATTTCGAATCGTCGCCCACGAGTTCGACTTGTTGAGTAAGCTGTTCGAGGGACGCTTTGGTCCGGGTTGACTTGGAAATGGCTAACAACTCTTTGGGCGTTTGGGCCCATAGCGGTTGCAGATTTTCCAGCGCCAGCGAATGACTGACTGGTGGTTCAGTCGATACCGTCCGCGATCGCTCCAGTCTCAACATCGAACCCGCCCGACGTGCCATCACCCCAGCGAACCAGAGCGGATGGGAACGAATTACGCCGCCGCCGCGTGCCAGACGCGCGCGCTCGCGGTCGACGCCGTCGGGGTTAAAAAGCGTTCCGTAATAGTCAGGCCGTCCGGATTGTTCGGCTTCCTGCTTCATGATCCCTACGTCGGTATTTGGAATTCCGAACCTTCCCTGCGGATCGTAATCAGCAATGCCTTCCAGCAAAGTCTGTCCGGCGCCAAGCGAAAGCGGAATGAACCGGTGAAACACAATCGCGTTTCTAATCGTCAGCGGCAGGACGATCAGCAGCGTGCCGCAGACCACCGCCAGCGCATAGCGCCAACGCCTTTCACCTTTGACCAATAGCGGCACAGCGGCAGCGACAAAGAACGTCAGCAGCATCGCGTTCGCTCTGAGCCAGCAAGAAAGTCCGACCAACGCGCCGGCAATTATGAAAGTCCGGAGGCGCGGATTCCTTGCGGCGCGCGCCAGACAGTAAATCGCAAGCAAGATCGGAAACACCGCCAGAGAGTCAGGCAGAAGCAAAACAGAGTTCCAGGCTAACTGTGGTGATAAAGCCGCCAGCATGCCGGCGATGGTTGCCGCGCTAAAGGACAGGAGCTCACCGGCTATCAGAAAGATCATGACGGCAGCCAGCGCATCAAAAATAATTTGCACAAATTGGATCGCCGTGTTCGATTCACCGCAAGCTGCAAATATTCCGGCCATTAGGATGGAGTAGCCGGGAGGGTGGCCGAGGGTGTTGAGATCGCTTAGCGGTGAGGATGAACTTAGAAATGAGACCAGGCCGTCCTGTCTGAGCAATTGAGCGACGTGCTGATAATCCCGGGTGACGGCGGTCTGTACTTTTCCAACTTCAAGACGTGTATCATGCCAGGATAAGAGCCGGACGCCGAAAGCTGTGAGAAAGATGAGAAGACAAATGCCAAAACCAATCCGGCGGGATTGAGGGTTCTTAATAGCGAGATCGGATCCGGTTACAGCCGTGGTGGTGTTGCCTTTCATTCGACGCTCTAGTCTTTTGCCGGTGAAACCCAGTGATTATGGTAGTTGCGGCTTTGCCGCCTGATGTGCGGAAAGGCTGTGCCTTTCCGATCTCGTCAACAAGAATTAAGGAGGCTGGGCCTCCAGGAATAACAAGGCGGAGCCTCGTTCAAGGAAGAACAGTGCGGCGGTAAGGCGAAGCCTTACCGCACATCGAGCGGCAGAGCCGCCGAAGCGCGCTATTATAAGTCATAAGACCGATCGAGTAACGAACCATGTGCGGAATCGCCGGACTGATTACTGCAAATCCTGAAACACATATCGGCGCGATGCTGAAAGCTATTGAGCATCGCGGACGTGACGACGAAGGCGTGTGGACTTCGCCTGCAATCAGCGACGAAGGACAGAGAGTCTGCTTTGGCCATCGTCGTTTGTCGATCATTGACACCAGCAGCGCCGGGCACCAGCCGATGGCTTCTCATGATGGGCGCCTGATGATCATTCTCAACGGCGAGATCTACAACTATCGCGAGTTGCGGGAGCAACTTACCAGCAAAGGCCACAGCTTTCGCACTCAGACTGATACCGAGGTGCTGCTCTCCGCGTGGGCGGAATGGGGTGAAGCATGTCTGCCACGGCTGAACGGCATGTTTGCCTTCGCACTCTGGGACGATAAAGAGAAGTCGCTGTTTCTGGTGCGCGATCGGGTGGGTATCAAGCCGCTGTATTATGCAGAAGCCGGCAAGGATGCCGGCGAACCGCACGCAGGAGCCTTCGGCTCCCTGGTCTTTGCTTCTGAGGTCAAATCCATCCTCGCCAGCGGTTTGATCAAAGCTGAGCTCGATCGGGAAGCGCTGCATCAGTTCCTGACGTTCCTTTGGGTACCAGATCCCAACACGCTCTTCGGCGGAGTCAAGACAGTCCCACCAGGCCATATCGTAAAGTGGCGCGACAACGACCTAACTGTGCGCGAGTGGTGGGACATTTCTTTTGATGAGATTGAAGAAGGACGAAGCGAATCCTGGTGGCGAGAGCAAGTCCTGGAGACACTCGATCGCGTCACCAAACTCGAGATGGTCGCGGACGTGCCGCTGGGTTCATTCCTTTCAGGTGGTATTGATTCGTCGACCATCGTCGCGATGATGAGGCGCCACAGCAATGGCCGGCGCATAGGCACGTACACAATTGGCATCGCAGCCGAAGACCTGCGCTATGACATTATTCCCGACGACGTTGAGTGGGCCCGGCGCGTGAATGAACAGCTGGACACCGACTATCACGAGATCATGCTGCAGCCCGACGTGGCTGAGCTGCTGCCAAAGCTCGTCTATCACATGGACGAGCCGGCGATCGATATGGCCATTCCGAGTTATCTTGTCTCGAGTGCGGCCCGGGAAACCCTGACGGTGATGCTTTCCGGGATGGGTGGCGACGAAGTCTTCGCGGGCTATCCGAGGCAATTGGCGATGAAGATTGCGGGCGCGTTTGACCCCGTACCGCAATTGCTCCGGCGTCCAGTCATGAAAGCGCTGGCGCACACTTTACCGGGCGGGATGCCGGGCAAGCTCACCGCGCCGTTGCGCAACGCGAAAAAATTTGCGCGCAGCGCGGCCCTGGATTTCGAGGATCGTTACCTTGGCTATGGGACTTATTTTACAGATGAAGCAAAGGGGCGACTCTATTCAGATGAGCTGCGAGCGGCCACCCGCGGACAGGATGCCTACAGCGCGCACCGCCGATATTTCGCGCGCGTAAAACACGCGGCGCCGCTGAATCAACTGCTGTATGTCGATCTGAAAACATTCCTGCCATGCTTGAATCTGATGACCACGGACAAGACTTCGATGGCGGCGAACCTGGAAGTACGGGTGCCCTTTCTCAATCAGGAGATGCTGGAGCTGACCGCGCGCATGCCGCCCGATTTGAAGCTGCGCGGGCTGAAACGCAAGTACATTCTCAAGCGCGCCGCGGAGAAGCTTCTACCTCGTGAAGTTGTCTGGCGAAAGAAGGCCGGGTTCGGCGCGCCGATTCGTTCGTGGCTGCGCGGACCTCTGCGGCCGATGGTTGATGATCTATTATCGGCGGAAACGGTCAACCGGCGCGGCCTGTTCCGTCATGAGGAAGTGCGGCGCGTGATCGAGGCGAACCTTTCCGGCAGAGAAGACTACAATCTCCAGGTATTTCAGTTGCTGACGTTGGAGTTATGGCAGCGGGCGTTTATTGATGCGTGATATTCCCCTCGCCCATTGGGAGAGGGGTTAGGGGAGAGGGTGCAAAGCTTAGCGTGAAAGCGGCTTAAAATCGTCCGTCATGTTTAGCTGAGGACAACTTTAAATCAGAATAGTTTCTCGCGTAGGGCCCTCACCCAACCCTCTCCCAGAGGGAGAGGGCTTTATAACCTACAACCTGATAATCCTTGCCCGGCTATCGCGCCGCAGGTCGCCGTTGAGCGCGTTGCGGGTGTCGACAATCAATGGTGAGAGTTCAATGATCCGGCGGTAATCGATCTGGCTGTGATTCGTCACGATCAGCACGCAGTCCGACGATCGGATCTCTTCGTCGCTTAACTCTACCGATGACATCGGCTCGCCCCCGCTTTCCGTGTGGGCGTCGGCAAAACTGATCTTGCGTACAAACGGGTCGTGATAGCGAACGTCGCAGCCTTTGCTGCGCAACCGGTCGATGATCGAAAGCGCCGGACTCTCACGCACGTCATCGATGTCGCGCTTGTAGGCCACTCCCAGCAGCAGGATGCGCGAACCGTTCATCGCTTTGCGATCGTCATTCAATCCGTCGGCAACCAGTTGCACCACGTGCTCAGGCATGCGCGAATTTACTTCTTCAGCCAGCCCGATGAAACGCGAATCGAA
>JAWWPL010000457.1:0-7996 GCA_033850605.1 Blastocatellia bacterium
TGATGTGCGGAAAGCCTCCGGCTTTCCGGCTAGGTCGTCGTCTCACTCATTCCCGCAGTGGCGAGTCTAAGCCTAGCCACTGCGGGAATTCATCATACAAGCAATATTTGAAATGCAGTGCCTTTCCGCACATCAGGCGGCAGAGCCGCGAAGACGGATTACCCTCTTCGCCAATTGATACGATCGATATCAACCATCAAAGGTTCATCTTCAGGTGGACAACGCTTCCAGATCCTAGCACTCGACCAGCGATAATCTTCCGCGCGTTCAACCAGGCTAGCTCTCACTGGATTCTGATGAATGTAGTTCACTTTCTGCATGAACATGTCTTCGCTGAAGATAGGCAATACATTGGAATGATGATCCCAGAGCGAGTACCTGTGCCCGCGCGCACCTGATTCACGTCGAAGCTTCTGGAGTGAGAGATTATGGCCCTGCCCTTTCAGATGGTCAATCACACGCCTGCTGATGATTCCATTGATGTACTGAAGCACCCTTGAAGGCTTGATTACTGAATCGGTTATTGCATGAAGATGATCAGCCATGATGACATAGGCGTAAATGGCGAAGCTGCCAGACTTTCGGGCTTCATCAAGGGCCTTGCAAGTGATGGTTTTGATAGCGTCTGTACGGAAGACGGGTAAACGGTCCTTGGCTACTGCAGTCAGATAGAGAGCGGGAGTGTCTCTGGAGATCGTACGCATGAGGCGAAGCCTCAAAAAAAGTTGCGCGTTACGGAAAGGCGGAGCCTTTCCGCACATCAGGCGGCAAGCCGCATCAGTGATCAAAATCGCATCATAAAGCTCCTGTCAATCCCACTATGGTTGCAACTCTGACCTCACGCCACCGCGGCAAAGCTCTTATCCAACGCTCCGATCAACTCATCAACGTGATCCTTTGTTGAATTAAGCATCATGCCGGTGCGAATCACGTTGCCGTACAGGCCGCCTTTGCCAACCAGCACGCGATGCTTCTTGGTTTCTTCCATTACTCTCGCCACCGTCTGCGGATCGGGCTCTTTCGTTTTGCGATCTTTGACCAATTCGACGGCCTGCATCAGACCCATGCCGCGCACGTCGCCGATGACCGGATACTTCTCTTTCAATTCTTCAAGGCCTGCGCGAAAGTAACCCCCAACCTCGGCTGAATTCTTTTTCAGATCGTCATCTTCGATAACTTTGAGCACTGCCAGCGCGGCCGCGCAGGAAACCGGGTTGCCGCCAAAGGTCGAGAAGGTGAGACCGGGAAACTTGTCAGCAACTTCCGGCGTGGCCACGGTAATCCCAATTGGTGCGCCGTTGCCCAGGCCTTTCGCTGAGGTAATGATGTCAGGTTCGACGTTCCAGTTTTCGATTCCAAACCACTTGTCACCGGTGCGGCCCCAGGCCGTCTGCACTTCGTCGGCGATGAATAGACCGCCGTGCTTGCGGGTAATTTCCACCGCGCGTTCAAAGTAACCCGGCGGCGGCACGATGAAACCACCGACGCCCAGAATCGGCTCTGCCATGAACGCGGCGATCTCGCCGGTGGTCGTGGTCATGATCAGTTCTTCAATATCATTTGCACACGCCAGTCCGCATTCCGGATAAGTAAGTTTGTAAGGACAGCGGTAGCAATACGGCGCCATCGCATGAACAAACCCTGAAACCTGCGCCGGTAAAGGCCGCCACGGAGCGTGACCCATGGCCGAAAGGGAAGTCGCGGATCTGCCGCTGTACGCATGACGCAGCACTACAATCTCGTGCCGGCCGGTCGCGAGCTTGGCCGCATGAACCGCCGTGTCGTCGGCTTCGGTGCCGCTGTTCGTAAAGAATGATTTCTTCAAACGACCGGGGGTGATCTGCGCCAGCTTCTCCGCCAGATCAGACTGCGGCTGATTGCAATAAAGCGTCGAGGTATGCGAGATGCTCTTAACCTGATTGATGATGGCTTCAGTAACTACGGGATTGGCGTGGCCGACGCTGACGGTCAGCACGCCGCCAAAGCAGTCGAGGTACTTGTCACCGCGATCGTCCCAGACATGAAAGCCTTCGCCGCGCACCAGCGCCAGAGGCTCTTGGTAGTAAGTCGTGACCGCGGGGAAAAGAAACTCTTTGTGCTTGCGAACGCTCTCGGATTGCGTAGCCTGTGGTTCTGGTGAACTCATAGATTTGACACTTTCGTTAGTACTTGATTTGAGAATTCGAGTGGCGCCCAGTGAAGGCCGCGGCTACCATGAGAATTATCACCGCGGCAACGGCGAAGTTATCCAGCACGCCGACGAATGTGTAAAAAGAAGAAGTAAGCGTCTGGGCCACTTTTGGTAACCATGAAATGATACCGGTGTAAATAAAAGCTTGCAGCAGATAAAGCTCCAGGGCGAGCGTCGTCAGCAGCGAAGCTTTCGGAAAATGTTTTGAGTACACCATCGCGATGACGATGCCGGCGAGACACAAGAGCAGCATTGGGATTCGCCGCCCAAAGGTCATGCCCCAGAGACCGAAACCGCCGACGACCAGAAGCAGGCCCAGGGCCAGCAGGATCCCAATAAAGAGCCGAATGTTGGACGATCCTAAACCGCCTCGCGCTGATAAGTGTCCGGGATCGATTGGGTAGAGCTGATTTAACCCTGGTTGCCGTGGAGCCGGGACGTCGGGTCGTCTCACCTGAGACAGAGTGGCCGCGTTTTCCTGCGGCGTAGGAAGAACCATCGTTGGTTCCGGGACTGCACGTCCGGCATCGTTATTGATCAGCGAACTGCCGTCGTCCAGACAGAAGCGCAGGCTATCGTCTTCATAATCACGATTGCATGTGGGGCAATGTTTCATCGCACCTTAATTTGTAGATCGCAAGTCTTGCGACGAGCGCCTGCGTTGTATGAAAATGGCCCCCAGTAAGAATATGAAAGCGATTGCGAACACAGTGTTAGAGATCAAGCCCAGGGCGGTAAAGACGCCGGTAACGCTCGCCCTGTCACGGTTTGTGAGCAGATCCGGAGCCCATATGAAAATGACACCAAAAAGAAAATCGGCAACGAATATCAGAAGCAGGCCCACCAAGGTCAGAAGGGAAACTTTTGGGTATCTCTTCCAGCGCGTTACGACAAACACCATGCATCCGATGATCGCGATGAGCGACGGCAGTTGACCCGCGAGATTCCAAAAAAGCTGTTCGAATTTTTGGGCGCTATCCATATGATGCCGGTCAGTACAAATTCCCTTCGCGCTTGCGGCCGGTGTAGTCCACGTAAACTACTTTCAAGTCGGTGTAGAAATCCAGAGCGGTGGAACCCTGTTCGCGGTCTCCGATTCCCGTTCCTTTAATCCCGCCAAAAGGAATATGAGCTTCGCCGCCAGTCGTGGGCGAGTTGATATGCGTCATACCAGTTTCGATCTCGTCAACAAAGCGAAAGATCCGCGCGGCGTCGTTGGTGAAGATCGATGAAGACAAGCCGTACTGAGTATCGTTCGCCACCTGCAGTGCTTCCTCGAAATCCTTCACCCGCAAAACAGAGAGCACGGGCCCGAAAATTTCTTCGCGCGCAATGCGCATGTCCGGAGTCACATGATCGAATACGGTCGGACGAACAAAGTAACCCTTATCGAGGCCATTGCCTGTCGCCCGCTCTCCGCCGCAAACCAGAGTCGCACCGTCTTCACGTCCGATGTCCAGGTACTCGAGCACGGTTTTGAATTGGCTTTCATCAACACTCGGGCCCATCTCAGTGTTAGGGTCGCTGCCATTGCCGATGCGCATGGATTCGGCTCGTTTTGCAATGCGCGTTACGAATTCGTCGGCCACTTCGTTTACCACGATGGCCCGGCTGGTCGCGGTGCAGCGTTGTCCTGATGAGCCAAAGGCGCCTTGTGCGGTCGATTCAACTGTAAGGTCCATGTCGGCGTCTTCCAGAATAACTACCGGATTCTTGCCGCCCATCTCGCACTGGCACTTGGCGCCGCGCCGCGAAACCTGCTCGTAGAGACGGATTCCTACTTCGTTCGATCCGGTAAACGAGACGGCTTTGACTGCCGGGTGACTGATGATTTCGTCGCCGGCATCCGAACCTGATCCCAGAATGAGATTCAAAACTCCCGGCGGTATCCCTGCCGCTTCAAAGATTTCCACGATGCGCACGCCGGTTGCGGGAGTAAGCGTTGCCGGTTTGAAAACGACTGTGTTGCCGGCGACGAGCGCCGGAGCAATCTTCCAAACCGGGATCGCCACGGGAAAATTCCAGGGCGTTACACAGGCGACTACGCCCAAAGGCTGTTTGATCGTATAAGCAAAGTTGGCGGGAAGCTCTGAGAGAATCGTTTCGCCGTTCATTCGCCTTGATTCACCTGCACAGAATTCCGCGACGTTGATCGAGCGCTGCAACTCGCCTCTCGATTCAGAAAGTGTCTTGCCTTCTTCGCGCGTAAGAATCTGCGCCAGCTCTTCTTTCGCCTCTTCCATCAGCCGGGCGGCTTTCGCGACGATCTTGCCGCGCGCCGGCGCCGGCGTCTTCCGCCAGCTCTGAAATGCTTTGCTGGCGGCCTCGACAGCCGCGCGGGCCTCTTCGCGAGTCGCCTGTCGCACGGTCCCAATTACGTCGTCGGTATCTGCGGGGTTCGTGTTGTTGATTGTCCGCGACGAACTGGATTCAATCCATTTGCCGCCGATAAAATTTCGATAGGTATCCATATTCGTGTCCTGCGATCTTGACTCTGTTTCCTTCTAGAAGCGGCAGTTATGCCGCGATCTCTATTGATTCAAGGCGGACAAGTCCGCTTGCTAGGCGATTGAATCTTTAGTTTTCTTGTGTCTTACAAGGTGAATATATCACGAACAACGGTGGGGGATCAGGGTTGATTGGGCGCAGCTCGAGTTCGATTTCCCGTTTCCTGTTTTCCTGTTTGCAGTGAGGCGACCTGCCGCCGCTTTCGAGTGCGCTGACTTGTCAGCGCAGCGCAACTCGGAACTCAATTAATGGGTTTACCGACTGTCATCAGCGGCGACAAATCGCCGCTTGTTAAAGCGCTGACAAGTCAGCGCACTCCAAAGACTAGCGTGCCGGACTTGCCAGCGCGCACGACGATCGTACAAAGTTACAATTCTGACGAGATGACCAACCAGCCCAACAAAGAAGTAAGCACTGCGCCGAATAATCTCCGGGAACTGCTGGAACTACGAGCGGGCGCCACGCCGGAAAAGGTCTTTCTCTTTTCTGAATCCGATGGCCGGCGCCTGTCCTACATGGAATTCAACCACACAGTGAACCGAACGGCCTGGATGCTGGTCACGCACGGCGTCGGCAAAGGCGACGTCGTTAGCCTGCTGATGCCAAACAGCGTCGAATACATCATCGCTTACTTTGCCTGCTGGAAGCTGGGCGCAGTTGCGGGACCGGTGAACTCTCTCCTAAAAGAAACGGAAATTGCTTTCGTGTTGAGCAATTCAGAAACTAAGGCGCTGCTCTTCCATTCCGAATTCCGGGAACGCATCGAGAAAATTCACGCGGACCTCCCTCAGCTTCAATCGCTGATCCCCTTTGACGATGAACGAGAAGCAACCCGAGAGTTTGGGGACGGAATCGAAAACGGCAGCGCATCGAACCTCGACAAAGGCGATGATGCGATCATCATCTACACCTCCGGCACCACCGGAAAACCAAAAGGCTGCCTATTAACCCACGGCAACCTAATCGCTAACGCGCGCCAGATAAGTGAGTGGCTAAATTTTACTGACCAGGATCGGCTGCTGACCATAATGCCGCTCTTTCATATGAACGCGGTGTCGGTGACGACAATGTCGGCGCTATATGCCGGGGGTTCGACGGTGGTGAGTCCAAAGTTTTCCGCTTCTCAATTCTGGAAAATCGTTTCCGACTACCGGGTCACCTCGTTTGGATCTGTAGCGACGATGCTATCGATGCTTCTGAGTAAATATCCTGAAGGAGTGCCGGAAGGATTGACGACCGATCAGCTTCGCTTTGCGATGTGCGGCTCGGCGCCGGTGCCGGCTGAGGTTATGAAGAAGTTTGAAGAGACCTTCAACTGTCCGGTGGTCGAAGGCTACGGCCTCTCTGAGTCGACCTGTCGCTCCACCTTCAACCCGCCCGACGAGCGCAGGCGTCCCGGTTCGTGTGGTCTACCAATCGGAAATGAAATGAAAGTCGTTGACGACGACGATAGGGAAGTAGCGGATGGCCAACTGGGTGAAATCGTTTTGCGCGGCGAAAATATTTTGAAGGGCTATTACAAGAATCCCCAAGCCACTGCAAGCGCGTTTCGCAATGGATGGTTTCATACCGGCGACGTAGGTTATCGCGACGAGGATGGTTACTTCTTTATCGTCGATCGCAAATCCGACATGATCATCCGTGGGGGAGAAAACATCTATCCACGCGAGATCGACGAAGTCCTCTATCAGCATCCCGCGGTGGCGGCCGCGGCGACAATCGGCATTCCCGATCAACTCTACGGTGAAGAGGTCGCTGCCTTCGTGGTGCCGAAAGATGGTTCACAAGTAACGGAAGCGGAACTCATCGCCTATTGCACTGAAAGACTGGCCGATTACAAGTGTCCCAAGTCAATTCGCATCGTCAAAGACATTCCTAAGGGACCCACCGGCAAGCTCCTGAAAAGGGAGTTAGCGAGCCATTTGGCATCAATCAAATAGGGCGCCGGACAAGTTTCCCAGGCGGCGGATTTTGTTTGACGTAAGGGTGTTGTTGGCATAGAGTACGTCCACGTTTATTGGCTATTCGCCACCGGCGGCTGTGTGCGGCTCCCGACGGAAGCGTGGAATGTTGGAGAAGACCGGGCTTTAGTCATTTTGTTTGCTAGTTTCTGTCTTC
This sequence comes from Blastocatellia bacterium, assembly GCA_033850605.1. GTDB lineage: Bacteria > Acidobacteriota > Blastocatellia > Pyrinomonadales > Pyrinomonadaceae > UBA11740. The sequence goes on from JAWWPL010000457.1 coordinate 6,818, forward strand.
TGGATCGACATTCACGAATTTTTTGTTGAAGCGTGTTTTGCGATCGATTGGTTCATTCGCGGAACAGCGCGCGGCGCTCATGGTTCAAAAAAAGGACTCCCTATCCAAACAGATAGGCCGGCTATCAGATCAGATAGTGACTGGCGAATTGAGCAGAGAGCTGATTGGCCGCCGTCAACCTACTAAAGAGGTTGTCGATTGGACTTCCGTCTGCCGCTAAGAGCGCTGCTGTTGTCCAGAAAGTGCGGCACATAAATAGCTTTTAGGAGTCAGCAAAAGGATCGAGTATTTGGCGTCATGGATGGTAAAGATGTGACGGTGGCAACCGACGCGGCCCACACATAATTAGCAGTTGGCTTTAATTCTTTGCGCGAGAATACCGCATTACGCGGTGTTTGCCGCGGCAGCAGCATTGTTCTTTGACAGAAAAATTGTTAATTGACATAAAATACATGCTGAATCTTCCTTCCCTGGATCCGGCCCCGACCCCGGATGGCTTCTGGCTTCAGGTTCAGCATAACTTCAGTCCCATGCCCCCTCCGGTTTTCCCGGTGGTTAATGGGTTAACCAACCGGATCTGCCGGTTTTCACAAGGAGAAAAGGATCTATGAATTACACAAGCCCTAAGAATTCTCGCTCTCGCAAATCGAGAATCCTCAACTCACGAATTATTTTTGTCGCGTTGGCGGTGTTTGCGCTGCTGGCGCTCGTCGCAACCAGCGCGTTTATGGCGGGCGTTTCAGGCGCAGTGTTCACAACCGATTTTGGCTGCAACGGGAACGACCTTAATATTTACACGAGCAAGGCTGCTGTCTACATTAACGGTGGCCCAGCACATCCAGGAGCCGCGGGTCTTCCGAACGATGCCGACACACCAAATGGTGTCTACTACGTTCAAGTCACTGACCCTAATGGCACTGTACGCGGACAGAGTGCCGGCGTTGTAGTGCACGTGGCGGGTAACGCTTTTGTCCAGTGCTACAAACTGATCGACATCGTTAAGTCGGCTTCAAGTAGTTTTGTGGATAACGGCTTTGACGACACTGCAAACCCTGGCGGTGAGTACAAAGTGTGGGTTAGTACTGTACCGACCTTTGACAACGACAGCACCAAGACCGATAACTTCAAAGTGAAATGCGAAGGCGATGACTGTGGGGGCATTGTGAAAGGAACATTGAA
>JAWWPL010000249.1:0-2971 GCA_033850605.1 Blastocatellia bacterium
ATTTGGAAATTCAAGCCGCGCGAATTGATGGAAGGCGAGGTAAGGAAAGTTCAAACGACGGAAGTGCTCACGATAATTGTCTCTCCAAAGCCCCTGGTTGATGCTTCGCGGATCGGTGAGAAACAACTCGCCTTGAACAAGGGTGAGTTCGAAGAGTGGCTGGCCGAGTGGAAAACTCCAGTGCAGCAATTCGACATGGAGAACAGTATCGGCAGGATTGGTAAATCGAAGGGCATCGACCAGGATGGCAATGAAGCCGCTACCGAAGAAGAAGTTGGCGGCCAGACGATCTATCGAGTGGCGAACAAGCCAGGGAATCCGTTACTGGTTACGCTGCCTCTGCGATTCAAGACTGCCCCCTGAGTTAGCGCTTTTCCAAAGCGAGCAGAGGGGATCGATGACGGTGACAGTTCTTCATCTATCTACGTTCGCAAAGTATGTTCGGTGGGCAGCAGACCTTATGCTCTGCTGAAGGTGAAACACGAACGCGCGGCGCGCGCGATCCTGAGGGGCTTGATCGCCGACTACTACCGGCCAAACAATCGAGATCTGGTAATGAAAAGATCCGCAACACAATCTCCGGGGAAAAACTACGTCTCTCGCTTTTGGCGTTCGGCCTTCGCCGTCGCTGTAGCGCTGTTGTTCTACGGGCTGGCCCAATCACCTTCACAATCCTCTGCGCCGGATAACACGCCGCCTGAATTAGTAATTCAGACTGGGCACAGCTCGGGAATCAATTGCGGTGTCTTTGCGCCGGACCGCCGCTGGCTTGCTTCCGGCAGCGCTGACAACACCATCAGGCTATGGGACGTCGAGTCCGGTCGCGAGCTTCGGGCGTTGCATGGCCATAAGAATTGGATCAAGTCTCTCGCCGTCAATCGAAGCGGCGAACTCCTGGCGTCCGGTAGTAACGATCGCACTGTCAGACTCTGGGATGTCTCTTCGGGTCGCGAAATCCAGACACTCGCAGGCCACGGGGGCCCTGTGGAAGCAGTCCTGTTTAGTCCGGATGACCGGTGGATTATTTCCGGAAGCACAGACAATACTATCAGGATTTGGGATGCTGGCTCGGGCCGGGAGGCGCAAACACTCAAAGGCCATGCGAGCGGAATTACCGCTCTGGCTATCAGTCCGGATGGCAAGACCCTCGCATCAGGCAGTGGCGATAATAGTATCAAGCTGTGGGACACGACCAGCTGGAGCCCGCTGCGAACACTCAACAAGCACCTCAAAAAAATTACCACCCTGACCTTTAGCCGCGACGGCAAGAGTTTGTTGTCGGGCAGCGATGACGGTCTAGTCGTGCTGTGGGATGTGGAGGGCGGACGAGATCGCCTGACAATGAGACACAGCTCCCACCCAATACAGGCCGCCGCATTTACCAGCGACGAGGAAATCCTGGCGATCAGCGCCGATGGGACGATTGTGTCCTGGGATACCGCCAAGGGAAAACAAAAACGTACTGTAGCCGGCGATTCAGAAGTGGGAGCTCTCCTTTTTGCATGCCTTAGTAAGGATGGCGGCCTCCTGGCGTCAAGTGTGGGCAACAGGTTAGTGGAGTTGCGTAGCCTACCCACCGGCAAAGTACTGCGAACGCTGGAGAGTCGGGCCGCAGGTTTTCTCTCGGTTGCCGTCAGCCACGATGGCCGCTGGCTCGCTGCGGGAGCAAATGATCGTGCTATCAGGCTGTGGCAAATCGCAACCGGCCGGGAAATGCCGAAACTTGCCGGACATCAGGGTTGGGTGACTGCGGTCGCCTTTAGTCCCGACAGTCATTGGCTCGCATCCGGCAGTAACAGCGGCGAAGTGAAACTTTGGGACATCAACCGCGGACGTGAAGTCTACACAAGCCCACCGAGCCAGCAGATGATCCATTCAATCGCTTTTAGTTTGGATGGAAAGTGGTTGGCTGCCGCGGGAACGGGACGAACGATTCATTTGCTGGACCTGGTAACTAAACAAGAGCGAATTCTGACCGGGCACACCGGAGAGATCACGGGCCTCGCCTTCGTTCCAAACTCGTCGTTGATTGCTTCCGGCAGCACTGATAAAACCATCGCACTATGGGATCTCAATAAGGGAGATACTGCAAGAACCTCTGTGCAGCTCAGTGATGAGGTGAATGCCATCGCCGTTAACCCTGACGGCACGATGCTGGCGGCTGGAACGGCTGATAACCAGGTCGCGTTGTTTAGCCTTGCCAAAATGAAGGCCGGCGAAGCGCGGATAATGAGCGGGCACAAAGGTGAAATCTTTGCGCTTTCGTTTAGCGCGGATGGACGTTGGCTGGCGTCCGGTGGCATGGACCAGACGGTGAAGCTCTGGGATCCCAAAACCGGAGCAGAAGTTCGCACCTTGCTCGGCGCGTCAGGAGAAATTAATGGTATTGATTTCAGTAATGATTCACGGTGGCTAATATCCGCCCACGGCGATGGAAGTTTGATCGTGTGGAACTGCGAGAGCGGCACGATGGCTGCTCTGATGGTTTCAATCCCCGAGAGCGACGATTGGCTGGTGGTCAGCCCGGGCGGGTTATTCGACGGCTCTCAAGCGGCGTGGAAGCTGCTACTCTGGCGTTTTGCCCACAGCACGTTTAAGGTCGCCTCGGTCGAATCATTTTTCAGCGAGTTTTACTATCCTGGTTTGATCGCTGATATTTTCGCTAATAAGAATCCTAAAGCGAAGCAGGACATTTTAAGAAAAGATAGGCGGCAGCCGCAGATAAGTCTGCAAAGTGAGGAATATCCGTCGACTGAGAGTCCTCCCAGGCGCACCGTTCACCTCAAGATAGAGATCACAGAAGCCCCACTCGACGCCGACCATGCGACAGGCAGTGGCGCGCGTGATCTTCGACTCTTTCGCAATGGCCTGCTGGTGCAAACCTGGTCAGGCGATGTATTGCGCGGCTCTTCCAGGCTGGCGATTGAGGCGAGCGTACCGATCGTGGCCGGAGAAAACGATTTTACCGCCT
>JAWWPL010000251.1:0-6952 GCA_033850605.1 Blastocatellia bacterium
AAACAAAACCCTGGCTGAACACCAGCCGCAGCACATGCAGCCGTTGCGCTCCCAGCGCCATCCGGACGCCAATCTCCTGTGTGCGCTGCGCGACCGAGTAAGCCATCACGCCATAAATACCGATCGCTGCAAGGAACAACGCGATGCCTGAAAAGGTAGCCAGCAATAGCGATAGAAAACGCGGCTGGACCATCGACTTCGCCACGACTTCAGACATAGGGCTCAGCCCATATACCGGCAGACTGGGATCGACTTCTCGAATGACCGCACGAATGCTCGAGGCCACGGCCCGCGGGTCGCCATCGCTGCGTACCACGAAGTTCATGTCGGTGCTCAGACCGAACTGAGCGATTTGATGTGATGGAAGATACAGTTCAGGCCCGGCCGGCTTATCCATGCCGGCGTTCTTCGTATCTTCGACGACTCCTATGATCGTCGCCCATACTTTTGGATCCGCGAATCCCGGATTTACTCGCCGGCCGATGGGACTGCCTTTCCAAAAACGTTTCGCGAGCGACTGATTGACGACGACGACGCGCTGCGCGCTGTCATTGTCGTCGGCCGGCTCGAACACTCGCCCTTCGATCGTCCTGATCTTCATTGTCTTGAAGTAGTCGTTGCCGACGACATTCCAGTAGTCAACGTTCTGCGCCGGCCCATCCGGTGTCTGTTGAAAGCCTTCAATCTCTGTGTCGTTGGCATTGATGCGGCGCAAAGGCGGCAGGCCTTCGGCCAGAGATGCGGATGTTACTCCGGGCAAACTTGCCAGACGCTGTTCCACCGCGTCGGCGAAGCGCAGCCGATCGGGATTTTTATAAGCTGTGTCCGGCAGGTTGACGCTGAAGCTCAGCACGCCGTTGGGATCAAAGCCGGTATTCACCTGTTGTAGTTTCCAGAAGGCGCGAATCATCAGGCCTGAGCCGATCACCAGCACTACTGCGAGAGCAATCTCAGTAACTACCAGCGTCTTGCGCACCGCCTGACCGCCGGCGCCGATGGTTCGCTGGCCCGCGCCGCGAATCCAGTTGGCGAGATTCTGCTCGCGGATCTGGATCAAAGGAGCTACGGCAAAGAGCACCACCGCCACCACCGAAACGGCCAAAGTGAATCCGAGCACCGGAAGGTCAACCCGAATGTCGCCCGTTCGCGGTACGCTGTCCGGTGCAAATAGCAACAGCAACTTCAAACCCAGGAATGCCAGCGGCGTTCCGAGGGCGGCCGCCAGCAAGACCAGAACGAACCCCTCGGCCAGAAACTGACGCACCATGCGCCGCATGCCGGCGCCCAGCGCCAGACGAACCGCAAACTCTCGATGCCTGGCTTCGGCCCGGGCGAGCAGCAGATTGGCAACATTTACGCAGGTGATCAAAAGGACAAATCCGACTGCCCCCATCAACATCAACACCGCCGCGCGCGCGGACCTTGTTACGTCTTCGTGCAGTCCAAAAAGCAGCACTGGGTGGCGTTGCGGATCAAGCAAGTGCCGGTCGCGTTTCTCGCTGGCCCATCCAGCCATCAAGCTGGTGAACTCGGATCGAGCTTGATCCATGTTGACACCTGGTTTGAGCCGGCCGATTACAGAAAGAAAGTGAGAGCCACGGCCGCCCGGGTTCGCCGGGTCGAATTGAAACGGCAGTAGTACGTCGACTTGATCGTTGCTGCCCGGCGGAAATGAAAAAGTTTGGGGCATCACGCCGATCACAGTCGTTGACTGCGAATTTACCTGGATCTGTTTGCCGATGATATCGGCTTCGCTGCCGAAAGCTCTCTGCCATAAGCCGTGAGAGATCAAGGCCACGTTTGGGCCACCGTTGCGATCTTCTTCCGGGCTGAAGTTTCGTCCACGCTCGGGCTGCACTCCGAGCGTGTCAATCAGCGAGCGCGTAATGGCTGCTGCCGTCACCCGCAGCGGTTCGCCGGCGGTGCCGATGTTTTGCCCGCCGGGCGCCCATGCGCCAATCGCCTCCCAGGATTTTGCTTCCTTCTGAATGTCGAGAAACTCAGGAGGAGAAAGCCAGAACTTTTGCAGCTTCATCGTGGGGAACTCGCTGTAGATTCGGACCAGTCTCTGCGGTTCGCGATAGGGAAGCGGTCTTAGCAATACACCATTGACGACGCTGAAAATCGAGGTGTTGGCCCCAATCCCCAATCCCAACGTGATGACCGCCACCGCGGTGAAGCCCCAATTTTTTCGCAGCATGCGCAAGGCGTAACGCAAGTCCTGCCAGAAGATTTCCATGGTGATCCTCGTCCTCTCTTTCAAGAAAAATGGGTCCCATAGGGCCTATAGGTCCTATTATTCATATCGCAGCGCCACCAACGGATCGACTCTCATGGCGCGCCGCGCGGGAATGAAGCACGCCAGCAGTGCCACGCCCAGCATCAGACAGGCGACGCTAATGAATGTCAGAGGGTCGGTCGCTCGAACTCCGTAAAGCACGCTCTCTATGACTCGGGTCAGGGCGAATGCGGCGATCGAGCCGAGAGCGATCCCGGCGAGCGCCAGCCTCATACCTTGTCCAATGACCAGATTGCGGACGCCGGCTGTTTGTGCCCCCAGGGCCATTCGGATACCAATCTCATGTGTGCGATTGCTGACCGTATAGGCCATCACGCCATACAAGCCGATGACTGCCAGCAGCAGCGCCAGAACTCCAAACGCACTTGAGAGCAAGGCCAGAAGCTTTGCCGGCGCCAGCGGCAGGCGCATGTGCTCCTGCATCGTCTGAACGTTTGTCAGTGGAAGATCAGGAGCGAGAGCTTTGACCTCGGCCCGGACCGGTTCTATCACCGTTAGCGGATCGCCGATCGTGCTCACGTGCAAAGTCATCGCCGAACGATATCCCTGGCTGAGCGGACGATAGCCAAAGAACAGGGGCTTCTCTGCCAACTGCATATATTTGACATCGCGCACGACACCCACAACTTCCAGGTAGTCGCCGTGGGAATCCATGCGCAGTCGTCTACCGACTGCATTGCCGTCCGGCGCCATGCGCCGCGCCAGAGTTTCGTTGACGATGATTACACCGGGACTGGAAGGCGTGTCCTGGTCATTGAAATCGCGCCCCCGCACGAAGGGAATGCCGATGGTTTTGAAATAGTCCACGGCTACTGTGTTATGTGACAGCAGCGAGGCGTCATCAAAGTGCTCAGGCTCAGGTTCGCCTTCGATGTAGAGCGGCGACATATTTCCGGAGCCGCCGAGTGGGACAGACTGTGCGAGAGACGCCGATCGCACTTGCGGCAAAGCGCGAACGCGCTGCAACAACTGCTCCTCGAAAATCTTGCCCTGAGCGGTCTTGTAATTGGAGAGACCGAGATCAAACGACATCATCAATGAGTTATCGAGTGCAAAGCCCGGCTCAGCGTGCTGCGTATTGCGCAAGTTTCTGATGAAAAGTCCGGCGCCAACCATCAGCAGGAGAGAGACGGCGATTTGTGAGACTACCAGCAGGTTGCGCAAGGTGAACTGGCGACGACCAGAACCAAACATCAACCTCTCGTCTTTCAACGTCGCCACGACATCCGGTTTTGACGATTGCAGGGCGGGCACCAGGCCGAAGATGACGCCGGCGCCAATGGACAAAAGGAACGTGTACGCGAACACGCGCGCGTCGGGACTCACGTCAGGCGCCAGCGAAAGCTCGGGTACCAACTGCGGTGTTAAGCGCACTAGCAGACTCGTGCTCCATAGCGTAAATAAGAGACCAACCGCGCCACCGACAAATGAAAGCAAGACGCTTTCGGTCAGCATCTGCCGCACGATACGCCAGCGGCCCGCGCCGAGCGCGAGCCGCACGGCAATCTCTTTGCGACGAGTAACGGCGCGAGCCAGCAGCATGTTGGCAACGTTGGCGCACGCCACCAGCAGCACCAGACTGACAACCGTCATCAATATTGTGACTACCACAAGTACGGGCGTGCGAGCTTCCGGCGGCGCCATCAAACCGAGCGCCGGAACCACCGCCACGACGCGTTCGTCGAGATGCTCCGGTTCCGAATTGCGCTCGCGCCGCACCTGATGAAGTCTGCCCGCAATTGTCTTGACCGCGGCTGTCGCACCGGCAAGATTGGTGTCCGATTTCATTCGGCCCAGCATCATGAGCCAACCGTCGTCTGGCGAAGTAAGCGATTGCGAGCCTGCATTGACCAGCGGCTCCATCATCATTGGCACCCAGAGATCAGGCGGATCAACAATTGTTGCGCCGGCGAAGTTCTCGGGCATGATTCCGATAACCGTGTAGGAGTGACTGTTAAGGCTAATCACTTTGCCAACAATGGCAGTGTCGGAATTGAACTGATGCCGCCAAAGCCCGCTACTCAGGATGACAACCGGATGGGTGCCAGTCGTACGATCTTCTTCCTCAAGAAAAGTGCGTCCCAACGCGGGCTTCGCTTTAAGCACGTCGAAATAATTTCCGGTCACAATCTCGCCCGAGATGCGCTGAGACTCACCATTGACGGTTAGGTTCATCGGGCGCTGTGCGTATGCCGTCAGTCCTGAGAAGACCTTGCTCTCGTCGCGATAAGCGACGTAATCGGGATAGGAAGAGGCATTGCCGTCCCAGATGCGTACGAGCTGCTGCGAATCAGAAAAGGGCAGGGGACGGAAAAGAGCCGTATTAATAAAGCTAAAGATGGTGGTGTTGACACCGATGCCGAGTGCGATTGAAAGCACGGCCACGGCGGTGAAGCCCGGGTGCTTCAGTAAACTCTTGATGCCATAACGCAGATCTTTAAGAAGTGTGTCCATAGCTTTGTTCGGACCTTTCTTCTGACGCCCTCTTCTTTTGGAAGAGGGTCGGGGTGAGGGCTTCCTGGAGCGTCGACTCCAGTTAGTGCTTTCTGTCCTTGAATGCCACTCGCGACCCGCGGAGCACGGATAAGAAAATAGGCCCAACAGGTTTTATTACGCTGACTTACTCGTACCTCAACGCCACCAGGGGACTTACTTTCGTCCCACGGCGCGCCGGAATGTAACAAGCGAGTAATGCCACGCTCGTTAGCACAGCTGTCACCACCGCGAAGGTGAGCGGATCCTTTGCGGTCACATCAAAAAGCAAGCTAGTCATCAGGCGTGTAGCTGCGAATGAACCCAAAATTCCTAAACCTACGCCAACCAAAACTACGCTCATTCCCTGGCGGACTATCAGCTTGAGAACATCAAGCGGTCGCGCGCCCAGGGCCATGCGCACTCCAATTTCGCGTGTGCGTTGAGTGACTGCGTAAGACATCACGCCATAAATGCCTGCCGAAGCGAGTAACATCGCAATCAACGCAAAGAGGCCGAGAAGCAGCAGAGTGAAGCGTTGCGGCGCCATGGACTCACTCAACTTGTCGTCGAGGGTTTGCACCTGGGCTATCGGCTGATCTTTATCAATGATTCGAATCTCGCTTTTGATCGCTCCGATGACGGCGGCTGGATCGATGGAAGTTTTCACGATCATGTCCGTCGCCCGGGTAAAGTCGGCCTTCCATTTCGGCGTGATCTGCGTCCACGGACGATAGATTTGCGCGCGGCTTTCCTCGTTTAATCCGGTCTGCTTAACGTGCCCCACAACTCCGACGATCTCGCGCCAGCCGTCACTATCGCCGCCAAAACGGAGCCGCTTACCGAGCACTGCGCCGGCGGGTTGGTTGGGAAAATTTCTACTGACAAACTCCTGGTCCACGATCACAACCAGCGGACTCTTCTCAGTGTCCTGGGCCTTGAAGAGCCGTCCTGCGAGCAAAGGAATCTTTAACGCGTTGTGATAGTCCTCGCTGACATCTTGTCTGTATGCGACCGGACCGCGGCCGGGCAATGGTTCAGATTCCCCTTCGACCAGGTACCCATTGTCGAAGGCCCGGCCGAGCGGAAAGCCGGTGGCCACCGCAACATGTTCCACCCCGGCGAGAGACGAGACTCGCGACATTGCGTCGCGGCAGAACGCGAAGGTTTGTGACGCTTCCTTATATTTGGCGTCGGGCAATCGCATCCGGAAGGTCAGGACGTTTTGCGGATCAAAGCCTGGTTCAACTGACATCAGCCGGCTAAAACTTCTGAGGGTGAGGCCGGCTCCAACCAATAACATGAAGGCCAGGGCAACTTCAGCAACCACTATTGATCGGCGCAGTCTGCTTCCAGACCCGGCAAACGAGACGCGATCACCTTGCTTAAGCGCTTCGTTCAGACCAAGCCTTGAATTTTGTAGCGCCGGGGAGAGGCCCGATAAGATACCGACGACGACAGTGACCAGAAAGGTGAAGCCCAGTACACGTCCATCAATACTGACCTCGTCCAGGCGCGACAGCTCTCCCACATTGAGCCGGGAAAGGAGTTTGACTGCCCACGTCGCCAGCAAGACTCCGGAGGCGCCACCGGCAAGCGCGAGGACGAGACTCTCGGTGATCAAATGCCGCACTATTCGCCACCGAGAGGCGCCGAGTGCGAGACGTAAAGCAATCTCCCTGCGTCGAGTGGTGGCTCGCGCCAACATTAGATTGGCAACATTCGCGCAGGCTATCAACAACATTAAGGCTACCGCGGCGAAAATGATCCGTAACGACTGGCGCTGATCGCCAATGTAATCATCGAGAAATGACCGGGCCGCTGCGCCCACGCCCTCGTTCGATGACGGATACTGCGTTGCCATGCGCGCCGATAGGGCGCTGAGTTCGGACCGCGCCTGTTCGATACTCACACCGGGCTTCAGGCGCGCGGTAACTCGTACCGTGTGCGAGTTTCGATCCTGCATGAACTCCAGGTCGTTGAGACGGCCCAGCGGCGTGAACACATCATTGTTGCTGTTTGTGCGGCCGTAGAAATCAAACCATGCTGGCATAACGCCGATAACGGTCCAGGGTTCACCGTTGTATGTGATCGGTTTGCCGATAACATCCGCTGCGGCTCCGAATTGACGCTGCCAAAGGCTGTAGCTGATCACGATGACCGGCGGTGCTCCGGGACTAT
>JAWWPL010000491.1:0-7484 GCA_033850605.1 Blastocatellia bacterium
CGGTCGCTACCGCTCTCGGTACTGACCTCATCGGCCGCAACTCGCTACGGTTCTTCCACCTGCTCGATCCTTCTGATAGAATCCGCCCTCTTCAACTGACATCCTGAAAACTTCCGGGAGGCTTCAACGTGCGAAAGACATTTGCATTTGCAACTCTGCTGATTCTTGCTTTTGCGGCAGTAGCGTTTGGGCAGACGCCTTTTGCGTCGCGCTACCTGACGCCGCCGAAGGCGATCGTCGACGCGTTCGACGCGCCGCCTTTGCCGCAGGCCATTCTCAGCCCGTCAAAGCAGGTCATGGCGCTCGCTTTCCGCAGAGCCTATCCATCAATTGCCGAGCTGTCGCAGCCGATGCTCCGGCTCGCCGGGGCGCGCGTCAACCCACGCAACAATGGCCCTCATCGCGCTTCTGAAATCTATGCGATCACATTGAAGAGAATCGCGGACGGCAGCGAAATAAAGGTAATGGTCCCTCAGCAGGCGAACCTCTTAAACGTGCGCTTTTCGCCTGACGGTTCTCGTCTCTCCTTCCAGAACCGTAAGGACGACCGGATTGAATTGTGGGTAGCTGATACTGCCAGCGGCCGCGCCAGGTTGATTAGCGGCAGCGATCGTCTTAATGCCACAACCGGCGATCCCTGCGACTGGCTGCGTGACAACGCAACCTTGATTTGCCAGTTAGTGCCGGCCGGCCGTGGACCGGCGCCGCAAGAGCCAAACACTCCGATGGGGCCGAATATCCAGGAAACCAGCGGGAAGGCTGCGCCGGTCGCGACTTATGAAGACATGATTAGGACTTCGCACGACGAGGCGTTGTTCGAATACTACTTCACCAGCCAACTCGCTGCGATTAACGCCATCTCAGGGAGCAAAGCTCTGATCGGGCGTCCAGGAATTTTTGAAAGTGTCACCCCGGCGCCCAGTGGCGAATTTCTCCTGGTGGCAAAAATTAAGCGACCCTTTTCGCACCTGATTCCGATGAACGGGTTTCCGGAGGACGTGGAGATCTGGAGTCGTCGCGGTGAAGTCGCGCGTAAGATCGCCGATGTGCCTTCACGCGAAGGCGTGCCGCTCACCGGAGTGCAGACCGGCCCACGCGGATATCGTTGGCGACAAGATCAAGCGGCCACGCTACTGTGGACTGAAGCACTCGATGGCGGCGATCTGAAGAACAAAGTTCCGTTCCGCGACAAGGTGATGAGCGTCACGGCGCCGTTCAAGGACCCTGCGATTGAAGTCGCCAAGACTGAATGGCGCTTCACCAATATTTCGTTTACCGAAAAGGGCATTGCGCTCTTGACTGAATCCGACCGCGCCACGCGGCGCACGCGTACGTGGATTCTCGAGTCAGGTGCAGAGCCTCGCAAATTGTGGGACCGCCGGCAGGAGGCTGCGTATGAAAATCCCGGCATCCCGGTAACGCGCCGCGACAGTGGTGCTGGTGCGGCCGGTGGTGTCGGCCCGATCATGCAGACCGACGATTTCATCTATCTCACCGGAGCCGGTTCGTCCCCGGAAGGTGACCGCCCGTTTCTGGATCGCCTGAACCTGAAAACACTTAAGAGCGAACGCCTGTTCCGCAGCGACGCGAAGGCTTATGAAACAGTCGTAGCGCCGCTTAACGACGATGCGAAAACACTACTCACGCGCTACGAGACGCCGGCCGATCCCCCGAACTATTACATTCGCGATCTGCAAGACAACTCCCGGCGCGCGGTAACTGAATTCAAGGATCCCCAGCCACAGTTGCGTGGCGCCAAACATCAGTTCATCAGCTACCAACGTAAGGACGGAGTAAAACTATCAGGGACGCTTTATCTTCCGCCTGGCTACATACCGGGCCAGCGGCTGCCTGTGATCATGTGGGCTTACCCTCGTGAATTTGGCGATCCCGATTCGGCCAGTCAGATTACCGGCTCGCCGAATCGCTTTACTATCGTCAGCGGTTACTCGCATTTATTCCTGCTCTTGTCAGGTTACGCGATTCTTGATAACCCGACGATGCCCATTGTCGGACCTGGTGAAACCGCCAACGATCACTACGTCGAGCAATTGGTGTCCAGTGCCGAAGCAGCCATCGACAAGGTTGTCGACATGGGCATTGGGGATCGCGATCGCATTGGAGTAGGCGGGCACAGCTATGGCGCGTTCATGACGGCGAACTTGCTGGCTCACTCGCGTCTGTTCCGGGCCGGCTTTGCCGAGAGCGGCGCCTACAATCGCTCGCTGACGCCGTTTGGTTTTCAGAGCGAGCGGCGAACTTTTTGGGAGGTACCCGATCTCTACGCGAAGATGTCGCCGTTCTGGTATGCCCACGAGGTCAAGGATCCGATCCTGTTGATGCATGGCGAAGCGGACGACAACTCGGGAACTTTCCCCATCCAGTCAGAGCGGTTTTACATGGCGCTCAAGGGCCAGGGTGCGACGGTGCGCTATGTGACGCTGCCATTCGAAGCGCACGGCTATGCCGGCCGCGAAACGCTTTTGCACATCCTGGCGGAACGGATTAACTGGTTTGATAGGTACGTAAAGAATGCGCCCCCACGGACGAAACAACAGACAGCAGCGAATTAGATTTTTAAGTTCGCTGCGATGACAGCAGATTGGACGTGTAACTATTCGCTTGAGCGGGGCAATTAGTTCCCGTTCGCGGCTTTGCCGCAGCACATTGCGGTAAGGCTCTGCTTTACCGACTCAGCGTGAATTTGAAATTAGGAGGCTTCGCCTCCGTGCAGCCATATGTCGAGGCATAGCCTCGAGACAATACACCACCGATTCCCGGAAAGGCATAGCCTTTCCGCAGTGTGCGGCGGCAAAGCCGCAGATTCTCTCCAGTAACCAACCAAAACCAAAATGCGGCATTGCTCGTGCGCCTGAGGCACCGACAAAATGAAGGGCGGCTAAGTGCGGTTCTGAGAGGTATTGACAGGCGTGTTCATCGTCAGTCGCTTGCGCATGCGCTGTTGCCAATGGCTGCGGGCTCCGTCTTCCTCTTCAAGTTTGGCCATTACGTCGTGCAAGGTCTCGCCGCCGAACTGCCGCATCTTCAGATAAAGCAGCGCCGGCACGATCGACATCAGCGGCAGCACAAAGATGTTCACCAGTTGCGTCAACGGTGAAAACTCTTTCACGTGGACACCTCTCCCTTTACTGGTCGCTCCAATCAGGGCCCCGACAATCATCCCCACAATTGCCGGCACTAAAAACTGAAACAACATAGCGAGAATGATCGTGCGCCAGGAACGCGAGGCCAGCGCGCGGGCGCGCTTTAGCGCCGCCTTCTTTTCCAATCCCTCCATCAGCACCACCGGCCCCCACAGCGAATACCGCACCGTCATCACAAGTCCCGGGATTACAAACAATATGAAGCCAATACAAATTCGGAGCAAATAGCGGAGGCCAGTATTCATAAACGGTCGCCAGCGTCTTCGCAAAACTGCGAAGGCCGGACGCAACTCCACCGGTTTGAGGGGCGCCACAGCCAGTTGGGTGACGATTATCGCGGTGACGCTGGAAATGATGATTGGGGTTACTATGCTGCTCACTACTTGTAACAATCCGAGCGGAATCGCCAGGGCGTACTTTGTCACGTTGCTGATTCGGGGTTCCGCCAGTCGCAACGCGATCGTCATCAGGGTCACCGCAATTATCGGAATATGTGCCAGCAGCGACAGCTTAAAAAACTTTGGAAAGTACTCGCTGTACAGTGCAAACGCGCGCCGGTAAAGCGCTCCGAGCCCATCGGCGTTGGCGCGCATCGCATTGGCAAACGCGACCGCGGTTTGCGGCCGGTTGGCCGGATCCTTTTCCAGCGCCGACATGATCAGACGTGAGACTCGCTTGGGCAGCTTCCCGTCATGCTCTCGTAAAGGCTTGGGCTGACTTTCGTTATGTGCGCGAATGACGGTGGTCGTTTGGCCCGTGAATGGCGGCGTGCCGGAAAGCATCTGATAAGCAATGATGCCCACGCTGTAAATGTCTGAGCGTGAATCCAAGTTCTCGCCGCGACATTGTTCCGGCGACATGTATAAAGGTGTTCCGAGAATTGCACCGACGCGAGTAAGGCCCGTTGTCGCTGCCGTCGAGGACGCATCCGTAGTTCGATGTGGTGCGCCGCCGGGCCCGACCGTAGACTGCGCCTCTTCCTCGAACAGACGCGTCTGGTCACTCTCCTCGCCGGCCTGGGTCACTCGAGCGTCACGTTGGCTGAATCCGGTCGTCCGCGCGTCGTCTTTTATTAAACGGGTCGCTTGGGGCTCGTCTTCACCTTCCGGAAGCGACTTAATTAAGGTTTCAGATTCCAGATTTGTCAGCGGACTCACGGGCGCTCGGGTACCTTCCAGGTCGCCAGCGCCCGCGGCAGCCGTTGCGGCCAGCGGCGATTCAGAGAGGTGAATTGTAGGCGTGTCATCCGCGTTATTATTGGGCGGTGTTGCTTCCGGCGCGGCACTGCTGACGTCGCCCAGTTTTGCAATTCCAAAGTCGAGCACCTTGATGCGATAACCGCCGAGGCCATTCGGCTCCAGCCAGATGTTGTCGGGTTTCAGATCCCGGTGAACGATGCCCTGCTGGTGCGCTTCATGCACGGCGGCGCAAACCTGTTCAAGAATGTCGACTACCCAGTAAAGCGGGAGTCGCTTCTCTTCGGCCAGCACGTCAGTCAGCGTGCACCCGTCCAGATATTCCATGACGAGATAGGCAACTCTGTCTTTACCGGCCCGGGCAAAGCCAAAGTCGGTCACATCGACCACGTTCGGATGTCTGAGGCGACCGGCTGCCCGCGCCTCGCGCTTAAAGCGTTCGACGAACTCCTGATTGCGCATAAACTGCGGCATGATCAGCTTGAGAGCGACGAATCGTTCCGTGCCGAGGTGCGTCGCCAGGTAGACTGCGCCCATGCCGCCTTGTCCAAGCAGGCGCTCCAGACGGTACTTTTCGTCCAGAGTTTGACCGACGTAAGGATCGACGCTGTTCATTGTTCTTTACGGAGCGCGGACATCCTGTCCGCTTGAGCGCGTAGCGCGAACAACTCTTTCATCAACGCTTCTTACCGCCAACGGCCGAGCGGGCATCGCCCGCTGGCGGACAGGATGTCCGCACTCCATGCTCCACTAATCCCAACGAGCTTCGTGCCAATTTCGCTGGCGAAGCTTCTCATCAGTCCAGAAACGTTTTAGTAACTCTACGTGCGACTCGTCTTCAGTTTCGTTAGGCAGCAGCACCGAAACTACATCATAACGATACGGTGCACTCATCAGGCCAAGCATTCTACGATATGCGCGTGCAGCGCGCGCAATCTGTCTCCGCTTATGCAGGTCGACGTTGGCCTGTGGCAGGTTAAATTTATCCGACGCGCGGGTCTTTACCTCGATAAAACAGAGGGTCGCGCCTTCATAAGCTATGACGTCAATTTCGGCGTTGACCAGGGCGTCACGCCGATTGCGGCCAATGGGGATGCTGAAGTTTGCTGCAACGATCAGGTATCCCGCGCGCTGGAGATGCTCAATCGCCAGCACTTCGCCGCGACGGCCCAACTCAAAATGTTGGGCCCTCGCGGAGTCCCGCGAAGGCGCGCCTGATCCGAACAGTCGCATCTACCTCTAAGCCGGCGAGCCGGTTTCCCTTCGCGAGGTTTTCTTTGTGGCGGTCTCGACCGGCGCGACGGCCGGCTTAACCGCACTCTTGTTGCGCTTCGGCCGTCGACGCCCGAAAGTTCCGCGATGGATCTTACCGCGCCGCGAACGCTGATCACCTTTACCCATGATTGATGCTCCTCGTCGTAGTTGAAACTAAAACATCCATTCGGTGGTAAGCCTTTCTATGGCAGCCCGAAAAGCGATCCACGAACAGACACGAAATAACTCGAAACCATGCATGCATTGCGCGCCGCTTCGTGTGGTTTAGTGGATCGCATTGCTGTCGCATTATCAGGAAGGCGCGCCGACCAGTACAGCAAGGCACTTTGCCGGCTGGTAAGGCTTCCGGCCTTATTTCTTCATCAACTCAAGCACCGCGGTAGTCATTGCTTTGATCCCGGTGCGCAGAGTTGGTTCCGGCAGCGGCTCGAACAAACTCGAGTGCAGCGACGGCAGGGGCTTTCCGGATTTCCTGGCTGCCTCGACTCTCGCCGGCTCGACCGCGCCCAACCAAAACATGAAAGCTGGGATCCGGTGATCGAGACTGAAATAGCCGAAGTCTTCGCTAACCATCAGCGGCTGGGCTTTAATAACGTTTTCCTTTCCCACCGTCCTTCCGATCGCGGCGGCGATCCGTTCGCTAAGTTCCGGATCATTGTAGGTCGCGGGCGAGTTCTCGCTTTCGATCACCTTGAGTATGGGAGCCCGATCTTCTGGCACTCCGGCCGCCAAAGCCAATCCCTTCGCGATGCGCTCAATGGACGCAAGAATCTGCTGGCGCACTTCTTCTTTGTAGGTTCGAATTGTTAGTTGCAGTACTACTTCGTCAGGAATGATATTCCGTTTCGTCCCGCCATGGATCGATCCGACCGTGATCACCGCTGGATCGAGGGGGGATTTCTCGCGACTGACGATGGTTTGCAGCGCCAGGACTATTTGCGAAGCGAGGACTACGGGATCCTTCGTGGCCTCTGGCCTGGCCCCGTGGCCACCCAGACCGCGAATCACCAGATCCACCGAGGTCGCACTCGCCATTGCATAGCCGGGATAGTAGGTGATCTTGCCGGCTTCTACATCTGCGCTGTCATGCAACGCCAGGGCAAAGTCCGGCTTGGGAAACCGAGCATACAGACCATCAGCCAGCATCGCCCGGGCGCCGTTAACGGTTTCTTCCGCGGGCTGACCGATCATTATCAGCGTGCCGTGCCATTGATCTTTTAAGGCGACCAGCATCTTGGCAGTGCCCAGAAAGGAGGTGAGGTGAATATCGTGCCCACAGGCATGCATCAAGCTGACTTCCTGACCGGCATCGTTTTTGGCTTTGACGGTGCTGGCGTAGGGCAGCCCGGTCTTCTCTTCCACGGGCAAGGCATCGAGTTCCGTGCGCACCAGCACCGTCGGCCCGGCGCCGTTTTTCATAACGGCCACGACACCATAACTGGTCCACTCTGGTTGGGCATACTTGCCTACGCGTTCAGTAACCGTGTAGCCGAGGGCCCGCAACTGTGACGCCACGAACGCTGCGGTCTTTTCCTCGTGATGCGAAAGCTCCGGCGCAGCATGCAGCATCTTGTAAGTGGTGACGAGTTGCGCGATCTCGCGATCCAGCATGCTGTCGATCGATTGCTGTGCTATCGCCGGCGTGGCGACAATGATGCCGCACAGAAAAGCGAGAAAAATCAGTTTCTTCATAGTTAGCCTTGGGTTGGATCGGTGAACTGCGCGAGCAAGATACCCTACTCGTCGTTTCTTCGACAAGGTGGTTCCGAGGATCAATGCGAGTTCCGATGTTTACGGCCCACTGAGTTGGATGGCGGAACCCATCGCTATCGCGGTTGTGTCAGAAGCC
>JAWWPL010000510.1:0-4279 GCA_033850605.1 Blastocatellia bacterium
TATTCGCGCTGCAGCGCGACCCAATTCCGCAAAGCGCCGAGATAATTCCCCAGATGCACGTTGCCGGTTGGCTGAGCTCCGCTAAAAATTCGTTTCATCTAACTTTGAACACCGATGAGCAAAATAGATTGGGCAATAGGCAGCACCACCCGGAAGATCATTCCGAAGACACCCGTAAACATGGCTAGAATTAATAGAACGAATCCGAAGCGTTCCAGTGCCTCAAAGCCGGACTCAAAGCTGGGTGGCAGAATGCTCTGCAGGACCTTGCTGCCATCAAGCGGTGGAATCGGAATCAGGTTAAAAACCCCCAAGGCAACGTTCAAAATAAAGAAGGTCACGAGCAGCTTCACCCCGCCTTCAATGATTAGCGAGCCTGAAACGGGTCTTAATCCGTCGTAACCAAACTCGATTACGTGGGTCGCAAGCAGGACTCGAATAATTATTCCGGCGATTATCGCGAGGGCGAAGTTGCAAAGGACCCCCGCTATAGATACCCAGAAGTTCGCGACCCGCTTGTTTCTCCAACGCAGGGGATTCACCGGTGTGGGCTTGGCCCAGCCAAACAAAGGCGCGCCGGTGAAATAAGATAGCGCTGGAAACAAAAGGGTGCCGATTGGATCGACGTGCACCACCGGATTCAGACTGATGCGGCCTTGGAGTCTTGCCAGGTCATCTCCAAAATAGTTTGACGCCCAGGCGTGCGCCGACTCGTGTACAGACAGCGAGAAAATCAACGCTACCATGTAGAGAATGAACTGCCCGATGTCTACATTACCCATTACCAGAACTTCGACTGCCGATCCTTTCGTTGTTTTGTTTGGTATTCCAAGCGAGTTTGCGAAAGTAGCGTCACGGTTTTAAGCGAGTCAAAGCACTTTACCTGAGCCTGAATCGGCCGCTCAGTCCAGAAGCGTGCCGAAAATTCCCAAGGGTAAACTGTACACCGCTTCGTTACTAGCAACCACCATGTCGCCTTTCGCACTGAACGCAAGTCCCACCAGATTCATTCCGGCAACTACGATTTCTGCTTGAGTGGCGTCGGGTGAAATGCGCACGATGCCGCGACGACCGCGCACTGAAGCGGCTACATAGAGATTACCTTCGTCATCGAACGCCAGGCCTTGCGGACGCCCCAGCCCACGATAGAACTCAGACGGTTCACCGTCCTCATCAAACCGCGTAATCGAGTCAAAGCTCGATACAGTTGGACCGGTCACGTACAGACGATCGTCAGGTCCGAAAGCCAGGTGATACGCCGACACGGACGGTTCCATCTGCGCCCACGGCTTTGCTTCGCCGATTTCGTTCACCCGATAGATGGCGCCGCTCCGATCTCCGACAAACATCTCCCCCGCACGGTTAAAGGCCAGACCGGTAGCGATACCCAGGTCGCTGGCAAACACAACGACCTCGTTTAGCGGGGTTATCCGAAAGACCGTGCCGTCAAACCGGCTGCTAACAAACATTCGGCCGCTTCGATCAAAAGCAATGCTGGTCGGGTTGGTGATGTCACTGGAGAATTCTTCCACCTTTCCATCCGAGCCGATGCGAAAGAGCGATACGGGCACGTCTTCTCCGCGCGCGCCTGAGCGGGTGACGAATAGCGCGCCATCCGAGGGATCGAACGCGGGACTGGTCACCGGATGAACACCGCCGGCCAGCTTCCTGGCGACTATGAAGTGGGCCGGTTTACCCGGCGAGCGGCCGCCGGCATCAACTGAGACCTCGATCTCCGCCCCCGCATTGAGATCAGGGACCAAAACCAAAGCGCGATGCGGCGTCGCGGCAACCACGTGGGCCAATTGATCCTGAAACCACACCGTCAACGGTAGAGCGCCGTTCGGAGATTGGTTAGGACAGTCAATGGCCACCTCTCCGCCCGGAATTCCAGCATCAGGTTCGATTCGCTCAATTTGTTTAGTCTTGTTCACTGTGTTTCAGATTCTGAAGTTTACATCGTAACGAGAAGATGCGCGATGTCAGAACCGCCTGCGGTAGTCACTTAATTTGAGGATGAGGTCAGTACCGGGAGCGGTAGCGACCGGGTCTCGTGATCGCGATCCTGGATTGTGGGCAAGTTACGACCCGGTCGCTACCGCTCCCGGTACTAACTCCATGCCGTCCTCGGAGTGTCTCCCGCAAAATTGAGACACCACCCGCCAGGCGGTTCAGATAAGACGGGCATGTTATAATTGCCGCCAGTTCACTGAATGAAAAGTCTTCACGGCAACACGCAGGGTCTTAAGCCCAATCAATTGCGGCGGATCGAAAAGCTCTACCAGCGCCGCATTCCACCGCACCAAATCGTAACACCCGAATTTGCTCGTCAGCTCAGCGAGCTGTCGCATGAAACTCGCCGGCAGATCGGTGTGCTCATCGATCGCAAGGGTTATGTTGAGTTTGTGATTGTCGGCGACGCGCGCCAGATCGAGCTACCCGACTTCAAGCGGGTGCGGGTAGCGGGAGATCGGTTTCGCGGGTTGCGTTGCGTGCATACGCACCTGCGCGGCGAAGAGCTGACCCGCGACGATCTTACCGATCTCGCGCTTTTGCGACTCGACCTGATGGCAGCAATCGATGTTGACGAACAGACTGGTTTGCCGGGCGTCGTTCGTACGGCGCATTTGTTGCCATCAGTCCCTGCAGAAGGCTTAAACGGCAATTCGAAGCATTTTGCTTTTCTAGATCCGGCCGTGGCCTCGCAATTGAACGTCGATTTTCTCGGCTTGATCGAAGCGCTGGAAAGTGAAATGGCCCGCAACCGGCGCACTTCACATAAGGCGACCGGGGCCGATAGCGTAATCCTGGTCAACGTCTCGACCAGTCCACGTGACGATGCGGAAGATTCGATGGCCGAACTGCGCGAGTTGGCCCAATCCGCGGGTCTGGTGGTTTTGGACGAAATGATCCAACGACGATCCACGATCGATCCGCGCACAGTGCTGGGCAAGGGCAAGCTCGAAGAGCTGCTGATTGGCGCCATGCAGGTTGGCGCGGATGCTATCATCTTCGATCGCGAACTGCAGCCCGCTCAGGTCAGATCGATCTCCGATGCAACCGATCTCAAAGTTATCGATCGATCCCAGTTGATCCTGGACATCTTTGCTCAGCGGGCCCAGTCACACGAGGGCAAGATCCAGGTTGAGCTGGCGCAACTGAAATATATTCTGCCGCGCCTGGTGCTGGGCCAGAACTCGGCGTTTTCGCGGCTGGCCGGAGGTATTGGCGGGCGCGGACCCGGGGAAACCAAACTGGAAACTGATCGCCGGCGAGTACGCGATCGGATTCACCGCCTGGAAGCTGAACTGGGATCTCAACGCAAACGCCGCGAACAAAGACGGAAGGAACGCCTCCGTCATCAGGTGCCGACTATTTCAATTGTCGGATATACCAACGCGGGCAAATCAACTTTGCTGAATGCCCTTACCTCGAGCCATGTTCTGGCCGAATCGCGAATGTTCGCCACCCTCGATCCCACCACTCGCCGTTTGCGGCTGCCGCGCGAACAGGAAGTGATAATCAACGATACTGTCGGTTTCATTCGCGACCTGCCGCCGGATCTGCTGGCCGCATTCAGATCTACTCTCGAAGAAATAGCCGGCAGTCGGCTGCTGGTTCATGTAGTGGATGCGTCGAACCCGCGCTGGCAGCAGCAGATTGCCTCAGTGGATCGAATTCTAACTGAACTCGAGTTCGAGAAGATTCCCCGACTGCTCGTCTTTAATAAGGTTGATTTGATCGATGCCGAATCGCTCCCAGCCATGAAACGGATGGCTGGATGCCACGACGATGCCGGCTGCGTGGCGATTTCAGCTTTGCGTACACAATCACTTCTGCCGCTGTTGGAACAGATTGGTAAAATGCTGTCAAAGGATCTGATGGCCGGCAATCCAGAAGGTGCAACGGTTTCCCGAGCGCGGTGGCAAGGGTAGTGCGGCGACCCGAGTTTGGATTGTTTGGAGTTCCGCCTTTAGGCGGACATCGTCACTGACACCAGATCCGCCTAAAGGCGGAACTCCAAACGATCCAACACGTCGCTGCTCTCGGCTCAATTGGCGGACTCGATAATTCGGGCTCAACTAATTCAATGATTCCCCGTTCCAAATTTACGTCCCGGCTAAGCAGAGTACGCAACGCGGCGCTTGGGATCGTACTCCGGCCGTTTCGCTGGTTTTCGCCGGCGAGTCAGTTGGCACTGGGATTCGCAGCGCTCGTAGGGAGCACCAGCCTGCTGCTCGTTCGATGGCCACTGGGTCTGAAGTCGATTGGGGTACTC
>JAWWPL010000523.1:0-6107 GCA_033850605.1 Blastocatellia bacterium
CCGGCGCGTCATGGCCCCCGATCTCGCAAACGCGCGCAGCGTCGAATGCACGGCCAGCACACTCAGCAAACAATGGTTGAGTTGGAAGATGAAATTGCTGGATGCGGCAATGGAAGTGCTGACCTGAGTGCCCGAGCGATTACCGCGCGGGGTAACGAAACACTAAGTCGTTCTTTGCTTCTGAGGCGTGGCATTGAACACACTTTCCTTCCTTTTCCCGCTCAACGATTTTCTTCAAGTCGCCGCTGATTGTCAGGAACTCCCAGTCATTCGCTTTTTGATTGAAGCCGCTTTCCCGCTTCAACATCACAACCAGAACTTCAGCGGTGGTTGAGTCGCGCGCGCGTAGTTTCTCGCGGACAATAATGGATTCGATTGGCAATCTTCCCCCACGCTTGCTGACCAGAAACTCGCGCGCAAGATCGTTCGCATAGGCAAAGCCAAATGTGCTTGCGTGTGCCTCGTCAGTCTTCGATCGCTTCGGACGGTCGGGAGTCATTGCGCCCGGATAGGGAAACTGAATGGTCGTATTTCCTTGTCCGACTACTAAGTTCTCCAAACCTGACTGGATCGTTCCCGAAGGAAACATGATGCTCGAACCTTTAATAGCACCGCCGGTGCTAAAGGAGACTGCTCAGGTTACAAGAGAGTCGGTACCGATCAACACAATCGGCTGCTGATTTATTCGAGTCCAGTCGCGATAACCATTAATCTGTTTGAGTGTCGCCAGGTCATCCAGCGTGTCAGCGAAAGCCACGCCTCCTACAGTCAAAACGACCGCCAGAGTGAACACTTTCACTAAAGGCTTCTTCATCAGGGACCTCCGGTCTCTCGACCAAATCGAAGGTTGCTGTCTGGGGAAGGAATGCTGTTGGGTCAGATGCGGAGAAGGCAGGTGAAGGTGGCTTACTCTTAATTCGCTCCGTCAGCTTGTTGCCTGGCGTGATAAGAAGAACGAGTCAACGGGCTGGACTGAACGTGTTTGAATCCCATCTCGAGGCCAATATCGCGCCAGCGATCGAATTCGTCGGGAGTCACATAACGTTCTACCGGTAAGCGGCGCGCCTGCGGCTGCAGGTACTGTCCGATCGTCATGACGTCGCAGGATACGGCATGCAGGTCTTTCATCAACTCGACCACTTCGTCGAATGTCTCGCCCAGACCTACCATGATGCCGCTCTTGGTGATCATGCCGGACTGATCGCGATCACGCCGTTCCGCGGCGCGCCTTAGTAATGTCAGCGATTGTTCGTAGACAGCATCTGGACGCACGCGTCGATAAAGACGCGCAATAGTTTCCGTGTTGTGATTGAGCACGTCAGGCTCGGCATCGAGTACGGTGTTGAGGGCGTCTTCGTCACCGTTAAAGTCCGGGATCAGGACTTCAACTTTGCATTCGGGATTCAGCGAGCGCACCTCGCGAATCGTCTCGGCCCAGTGCGCGGCGCCGCCGTCCGGCAGGTCATCGCGATTAACCGAAGTGATTACGGTGTGCGCGAGGTTAAGATGCCGTACTGCTTCCGCGACGTGACGTGGTTCATCCGTATCAAGCTGCCCGGGCTCGCCCTTGCCCACCGCGCAAAAACCGCAATGACGCGTACAGATGTCGCCGCCGAGCATGAACGTGGCGGTGCGATCCGACCAGCACTCAAAGATGTTCGGACACTTGGCTTCCTGACAAACCGTGTGCAGGTTCAGACCCTCGATCAACTTGAGCAGATGGTTCTGGTTCGTCGGATCGCCCAGACGAATCCGCAGCCATTCGGGCTTTGGTTGACGCGGTTTTTGGTTGAGAACTTGAAGCTCGCGGGCCAATGAATTTATTCCTTTGCTCGAGAAAGTATTCTAGCATCCGTCGGGACATTCAGCATCTAAGCGGAACACTCTGCGCTATACTCCCCAATATTTGACAACCTGCTCAGGCAAACTCTTCAGTTTGCGTCATCGGAGGAAGCTTATGAAACGAACCGTTGTTCTCTGCGCCGCAGTTCTCCTGCTCGCCGGCTCCGCAGTCTATAGCTTTGGCGACATCGCCCGGCCAAAAGATACACCCAAGCCAAGTGAAGGCAAGACAGTGCTCTACACCAGCATGACAGTGAAGCCTGACCCGAAGGCTTCGGAAGCGCGTTTGCAAATCTCACAGAGCACGCTTCAGAGAATCGCCCATGAGGCTGGGAATCAGTCAGCGAACGATTCGATGACTGAGCGTCTAATGCACAGCTCCGGGCGAACCATGATGGCCGGGTTGTTCATGTTCCTCGCCGTTTCATTCGCGGGCGTGTGGTTTGCTCGATCCAGCCAACGGCGAAATCACAAAGCGATCGCCGCGGTAATTCTGATCGCGACCGTGTTTGGTTTGGCGACGGTAATTGTGCGCGCGAACGCGGGCCCGCCAGGATATCTCCGTTGGCAGGGCTTACCCCAAAACTTGAAAGCCGGAAAGGTAACTGGCGGAGGAGTTAACATTGAGATCGTTCAGGGCGACGACAGCTCGATTACCTTGATCGTGCCGCTACGAAAAGTAGAAAATCCGAGCGAAGAGTAACTTGGAACGAACTGAAAATATTTCCCTGGCCGCGTGGTCCGGCGCGAGTGATCGTGCTCGACTATCGGCTCGCTTATTCGGCGGACTGCTGGTAGCCAACGCTTGCCTGTCAGCGGCGCTCGCAAGCTGGCTGCCCTTACAGGTATCGATCGTGACTGTGTTTCTTTTCGCCGGTCCGCACAATTGGTTCGAGCTTCGCTATTTCCTAATGCGCCTGCCGGCGAGGTTTGGCCGCTCTCGCAACTTCTTTGCTGTCGCGTTCGCCGGCATCCTCGTGCTCACCGCGGCATACCTGGCGATGCCCGCGCTTTATTATTTAAATCTATGGTCAGGCGCGAATTGGCCTGAGGCGATCGCGACCTGGAATACGCTCCTTCTGCTGTGGCTGGGAACGCTGGTGATCATGAGGGGCAGACAGAGTTCGCACCGCGATTGGTTCTGGACGCTGCCTGTAGTCTGCACGTTGTGCGCTTTGAATTGGCTGGCGCCGCAGCTCTTCAGTCTGGCAATCGTCTATGCTCACCCGCTGGTCGCACTGTGGTTCCTGGATCGACATCTGCGCCGCACGCGGCCCGAGTGGCTGCGTGCTTATCATCGCTGTCTGATCTTTTTACCGTTGCTGGTCGTGGGAATGCTTTGGCAATTGTCGCGCACCTCCTCGCTGGCGGATGACAACGGATTATTTTGGCGCATCACGCAACACGCGGGCACGGATCTGCTGCCAAATGTATCGAGCCACATGCTGGTCTCTCTGCATGTATTCCTGGAAATGCTTCACTACGGCGTATGGATCGTGGCTTTGCCGATAATCGGCGCCACCGGGGCAGTGTGGAAGGTGAGAACGATTCCGCTGGCCCGTCGTCGTGGTGGCTTTCCAAAATTGATTGCGGCGGCTCTTGTTTTCGGTTTGTTCATGGTCGCTTTGCTTTGGTTTGGATTTTCAGTTAACTATCCGGCGATGCGCGATGTCTATTTCGCGGTGGCCATCGCGCATGTGCTGGCTGAGGCGCCGTTTCTGCTGCGGATGATCTAAGCGGCTGGGCCGCCTGATGTGCGGAAAGGCTCAGCCTTTCCGCTAGCTGTCTCTAACATCGTGAGAGGCTCCGCCTCGGATCGGAGGCCTAGCCTCCCGAATCAAATAATTGAACGCAATCGGTAAGGCAGAGCCTTACCGCACATCAAGCGGCACAGCCGCACAGAGCCTGCTGCCTTCTACGATCTCATGTCCCCAACCGAACTCTGGCATTTCTTGCCCCTCGGCTATCTTTTTTCGATTCTGATCGAGACACCGGTGCTTCTGATCGGACTCTCGCGTCGACACCCGATCAAGCGCAGATTGTTTGCGGGCCTCTGGCTAACCGCATGTACCTATCCGATTGTCGTTCTCGTTTTACCATTCGCGCTCGCCGGCTTTTCGCGCGCCGGCTATCTGGTGGTGGCGGAAGTATTCGCGCCGGTGGCTGAGTGCGCTCTGTTCTGGCTCGCTTACGGCGAATCCGAACAAGTAGGTAGAGCTTCGATGTGGCGAGACTTTGGCGCGATCGTGATCGCGAATTTGGCGTCGTTTCTCGGCGGCGAGGTCTTAAACACCTACGGTTGGTTCGGATGGTTGGGTTGAGCAGGAGACACGGATACGCCTTCCCTCACGGTCGGGCTACTGCCCCGTACCCACCCGCCGGTTGGCAACGGGTCCGCACGAATCATTTCGATCCCGCGCATACCGCGCTTTCGGTACCACAGATACACAACTAATCCCGCGGCCAACAGGAGAATGAAGCCAAGCACCAGGAAAACTATGGCCGCCAAGGCTCCTATCCCGGCCGGCTCCGGCGGGATATCAAATAAGATCGCCTGCACCATCACACCTCTCCTTCAACGGCCAAAAGTCTAGCCAGCACATCGCTGTCAATGTTGCCTCCTGACAGCACTACGCCAACTCGCTTCATTGCGTCCGGCAACTTCCTGGAGAATACCGCGGCCGCGGCCGCCGCGCCAGAAGGCTCTACCAGTAATTTCATCCGCAGCAACATGAACCGCATGGTATCTGTGATTTCCTGATCGGTTACCGTCAGGACATCCTCGGCATTCGCGCGGGTGATCGGAAAGGTGAGTGCGCCGGGTGTTTGGACGCGCAACCCATCGGCGAATGTTGGCGGTGGCGCAATCGCGACCCGCTCGCCTTTGGCGATCGATTGTTGAGTGTCGTTCGCGGTTTCCGGTTCGACAGCAAAGCAATGGATCGAAGGTTTGATGGACTTGGCCGCGGTGCTCACTCCGGCAAACAAGCCGCCTCCGCTACAAGGTGTCAGGACGCAATCAAGTTCCGGGACCTCTTCCAAAAACTCCAAACCGCAGGTACCCTGACCGGCCATGACTGAGTAATCATCATATGCCGGCACCATCACCAGGCCTTCGCGTGCGGCGATCTCGCGACCGAAGGCGTCACGATCATCTTTATGTCGATCGAAAAAGCGAATGTCGGCGCCATAATTACGCGTCGCCTCGACTTTTGCCTTGGGCGCGTCAGCCGGGATCGCCACGACCGAACGAATGCCCGCTTCGCGCGCGGCCAGTGCTACAGCCTGAGCGTGATTGCCGGAAGAGACCGCGATCACGCCGCGCTTTTTTTCATCGTCCGTCAACGAAAGAATTTTGTTGGTGGCGCCGCGAATCTTGAACGCGCCTGCGCGTTGCAGGTTTTCGCATTTGAAAAAGACCTCGCGTCCAGCCAACAGGTTGAAGGATCGCGAGGTTATGACCGGCGTGTGGTGCACGCGTCCTGCGATCCGCACTTGAGCTTGTCGTATTAGATCCGGCGTCAGCATTGATGCCCTTTCTTTTTTAGGCAAATAAACAACGTGACAGATTCTGTCACCGAGCCCGCGGTCCTGGCCGAAAATAAATCTTGTCAGGTGGAGCGGCCAGATTATAGTATCGGTAACGGTGGTCCGGTAGTCCCAACCAACCTACCGAGCAGCCACCAGCCATCAGATTTTCCTTCTTGCTTCTCATCCTCAAACCACAACTTCAAAAAAGGAAACATCATGAGCAGTGTCAAATGCCCACAATGCGGACTCGTCAACTGGAGCACGGC
Organism: Blastocatellia bacterium; assembly: GCA_033850605.1. Lineage (GTDB taxonomy): Bacteria > Acidobacteriota > Blastocatellia > Pyrinomonadales > Pyrinomonadaceae > UBA11740. The sequence goes on from JAWWPL010000523.1 coordinate 5,640, forward strand.
CGAAAATTGCAAACGCTGCGGACTGCCTGTCGCCGCGGTTCCCACGGAAGACCATCAGTTTGATCAGTCCCAGACTTACGTATCGCCGGACCCAACGGGATCATTTGCCGGATCATTTGAAAGCCAAAGCGTTGAGGAAGAGCAATGGCTCAACCGCCTCAAGCGTGATTCGCGCCTCTTCTATTTCATCGGTGGCTTGCAGATCCCGGTCTGGTTCTTTGTCGGGAATTTGTTAATCGTCGATGGTGTCCTGAACATCGGGTTGAGCTATGTCGCCAACAAATTCAGAAGCAGGGTCGCCGCGATTTTGCTCGTACTTCTGACTCTGTTGAGCGTTCTGGCGGTGCTCGTGGCGGTGGCAGCCGGCGAGCTGCGGTTCAACCTGCTCACCCCTCTGGTCCTGATTGGACGGATCATAGCAAGCTCTCGGATGGTTTATTGCACATTCAAACTAAACGCCCACGTCAA
>JAWWPL010000528.1:0-19369 GCA_033850605.1 Blastocatellia bacterium
GGTCTTTTGCCGCCGCGAGGACTTTGAGGCGGTAGGCGGCTATGACGAAGGCTATATGTATGCAGAAGACTTACTCTTCCTGATGGCGCTTCGTAAACTGGGAAAGACGCGCGGCCAACGTCTGACGCGATTACCCAAAGTTCGGGCGCTCGGGTGCACGCGCAAGTTCGACCAGTTTGGCGACTGGCATTATTTCGGCATGCTGGGAAAAGCGATCAAGAGTTGGATTACAGGGAACTGGCACGACCAGAAACTGGCGGACCGTTACTGGTACAAATCAGGGCGCTAGTCCTTTTCGAAGTAAGTAATCATCCGATAAGCCACAGAACTTGGGGTAAAATCCGCAGAATCACCATTCGCATTCAGACGGGTCTCTTTGATCATATTCTGGTGCGAGTCGAACTCTCGTAGGATGCGCTCCTTACTCTTGATCGTCCCATCCTTGTTATACAGAATCCAGTCCTCCGAACCCTGGCCATCGGCAATCACCTGACGCTTAAGGCTGCCGTTTGATTGTTCGGTCCTGACCCAGCTGCCGTCGGGATTCTCGAGTACGGAGGATTCAGTCTGACTCACTCCGCCCGGGCTGATCGAGATGGACTTTGAGCGCCTGGCCGGCAGATCGTTCAAAGTCTTACTTTGCGCGACGATGTTACCTTGAATGTCGTATGCCCAGCTCTCGACTTCGCGTTGATTGCCGTGACGTCTAAAAACCACACGGTCTTGAATGGAGCCGTCGGGGCGATAGGTCAGTTCCTCAGCTAGCTGCTTCTGGTCGTCATAACTGCTGACGACGCGATTCTCAAGGACGCCACTTCGAAAACTCTTCGTCTCGAGAATTCGCTCATCCGGGTCATAGGTATCGAGAGTCCGGTAGGCTTGATTTGCGTCCGTATAAGAAGTTCGGTCCTGTCTGGTGCCGTCCTCGTTATATTCCAAGGTCTGGACCAGCACTCTCGGTCCCTCGACAAACTTGCCTTGCTCCTTCTTGAAAGTAGCTCGTTCGTCGCGAATGATGTGAACCGGACCGAAAATCAGGAAGGGTCCGGGACGTTGCTTAGGTGTTTCCTGGGCGCTTAACGGCGCGAGGGTAGCGACGACTATACTGAGCAGCAATGCTGGCACTCTAAACATGAAACAGGTCACCTCGTGAGATTGGCAGCCAAGTATACAAAAGGGCAGCGAAGTGTGTCGAACAAATGCCTTCCGCTTTCGACAGAGGCGCTGTAGAATCTCGCTCACTAACTGATAGTGAAAGCCAGAAATCAACAGCTCCATAACGCTGTCAAAACGTATGAAGACCAAAGACCGGGCGCAAATCAAGCCAAACGATTCGGATTTGCACGAACGGCTTTGGCGTGCGCGCCGTTACATCGATGAATGCTACGATTTGCCGTTGGATCTGACGGAGATTTCAAAGCAAGCCTGTCTGTCCCGTTATCACTTCCTGCGACTCTTTCGCGACACATTCGCTACGACGCCACACCAGTACTTGATCCGGCGACGAATTGAGAAAGCCAAAGAGCTGCTTTGTTCGGATCGGTTCAGTGTGACGGACGTCTGTTTCGAGGTCGGCTTTCAAAGTCTCGGATCCTTCAGCGCGCTGTTTCGCCGCTGCGTCGGCGATGCACCGAATGGCTATCGCGAGCGCCAAAAACAATCTCTACGCAAGGTACCCGGCTGCTTTATTGTCATGTTCGGGCTGAAACCGGACGCTTGAACAGAGCCGCTCGCATTAGCGAGCGGGTTGCGTACGAATGAGACCCCGCTTGTTACCGCAAGCGGTTCCGTACAACGTACCGGCACTATCACGCGTCTTTAGCAATTTTCGAGAAGCCAGTTGCAGTTAAACCCCTTATGCTCCTTCGAAATCTAACGAAGGGAATCGAAGAATTATGATCACCAAAATGTCGCACGTCTTGATCTGGGTCAAGAACCAGCAGGAGGCACTCGAGTTTTATCGAGACAAGTTGGGATTTGAGGTCGACACCGACGCTGAAATGGGTCCGGGCTTTCGTTGGCTTACTATGCGCATCAAGAGTCAGCCGGGCTTTGAGATTATTCTGGCGGAGCCAAAAGCCGGAATGATGTTGGATGAAGAATCTGCCGCTCAATTGCGTGCGCTAATCAATAAAGGCGTACTTGGTGGCGGCGTCTTTGATACGGACGACATCTATCAGACGTACGAAGAGCTAAAGGCACGCGGCGTTGGATTCAAGGGACCTCCCAGCGTACAGCCCTGGGGCACCGCTACCGTGATGAAAGATAATTCCGGTAATTGGTTCAGCATCGGTCAGGAGAAGGACGAGCAGGTAAGGTAGCGCGAGCTGCCAGCTCGCGCAGGCTGGCAGCCTGCGCTACAACGTCGGTATAAGCCATGGCAAAGACAGCAACCAAAACCGCAAAGAAGTCGATCTACGGCGTACATCCCGGCGTGTTGATGACCGTAAAATGGATTGCCGAGTTAAAGCAGAAAACCGGCCGCTCGCTGGACGAATGGTTGAAATTAATTAAACGGGATGGCCCGCCGTCTGAAGAAGAACGTCGCCATTGGCTGAAGTCAAAGTTTGGTTTAGGGACAAACTCGGCATGGTGGTTGGCGGAACGTTCGTTCGGAAAGGGCGAGGAGGTTTCGGATCCGGATCACTACCTGCGCGCGGCTGAGAAATATGTCGCAGAAATGTTCTCAGGTAAGAAGGAAGGATTGCGTCCGATCTATGACGCGTTGCTAAAGCTGGGTTTGAACACCGGCAAAGAAGCGAAGGCTTGTCCCTGCCAGACGATTGTCCCGCTCTATCGCAATCATGTCTTTGCTCAAATCAATCCAACAACCCAGACGCGCATCGATTTTGGCCTGGCACTGGGTGACCTGAAAACTCCCAAGCGTCTGATCGACACCGGCGGCTATGCAAAGAAAGATCGCATTACTCATCGCTTCGAAATCACCTCGTTGAAAGATATCGATCAAGAGGTAAAGCGTTGGGTGAAAGTTGCCTACGATCGGGATGCGTAAGAAAAGCGGCTTTGTCGCCTGATGCGCGGAAAGGCTTTGCCTTTCCGTTACGCTTTTGGTTGTTTGAGGCTGCGCCTCCCACTGCGACAAGGGCGGTCACCGCGCGAAAGCACTAGACTTCGTCAAAGACACAATCAGCGAAGTTAAGAAGGGCATTGACGCTGGGCGGAACTGAGACCTGCTTCGATTTTGAGGGTCGATCTTTAGCCAGAGACGATAGCCGTTGTCTCCGGCTTATCTTTACGATATGAAAGCCATCACGTTCGAACAACACGGCGGTCCCGAAGTTCTCAAGCTCGCGGAGGTCGCCGATCCGCAAATCAAAGCCGATGAAGCTTTGATCGAAGTGCGCGCCTGCGCGCTCAATCATCTCGACGTGTGGGTGCGTGGCGGCTTGCCCGGGATCAAGATTCTGTTGCCCCACATTCTCGGCAACGATGTGGCCGGCGTGGTGCGTGAAGCCGGCGAGTTAGTCTCCTGGACGAAGCAGGGCGATGAGGTGATGATTCAGCCCGGGCTTTCATGCGGCCATTGCAGCGAATGTCTCTCTGGTCGCGACAATATGTGTGACAGCTACGACATTCTGGGTTATCGACGCGACGGCGGTTATGCGGAGCTGGTCGCGGTACCGGGTGTCAACGTGGTGCCAAAGCCGAAGAATCTGAGTTGGCCGGAAGCCGCGGCGTTGCCGCTCGTGACTCTGACCGCCTGGCACATGCTGGTAACCCAGGCGCGTTTACAGCCCGGCGAAGATGTGTTGATTCACGCGGCCGGCAGTGGCGTCGGCTCGATGGGAATTCAGATCGCGAAACTGTTCGGCGCGCGCGTGATTGCCACCGCGAGTTCCGACGAAAAGCTGGTCCGGGCGCGCCAGCTCGGCGCCGACGAAACGATTAATTACACTCGGGACGATTGGCCCAAAGAAGTTAAGCGTCTGACTGATCGCCGCGGCGTCGACGTGGTCTTTGAACATACTGGTGAAGCCACCTGGCCCGGATCGCTGGTGTCTTTGAAAAAGGGCGGTCGGTTAGTGACCTGCGGAGCGACCAGCGGTTTTGACGCGCGCACGGATCTGCGTCAGGTGTTCTATCGTCATCTGACTATTCTCGGTTCCATGATGGGATCGAAAGCCGAGCTGCTGGCGGCGATGAAGTTTATCGAGAGCGGCCAGATTCGCGCCGTCGTGGATCGCACGTTGCCGCTCGCGGAAGCACGCCAGGCTCATGAGTTGATGGAAGATCGCGCGCAGTTTGGAAAACTGGTGCTGCTGCCCTAGTCTTCGGATCGCGGACATCCCTGTCCGCCGGCGTGCGCAGCACGCTCACCCTTTTCCGGGCACATCCAAGGGCGGTTTCGCGCTTCGCGCTCAGGCGGGACAGGATGTCCGCGATCCCTCACTTCCCCGAATAGTCTTCAATCTTGAATCGCTTTTGAAGGGCGGCCATCGGCGCCGGCTCGAGGTCGAAGTTTGATCCGGCGATCACTTTCTTGTTCGCATCAGTGGTTACCCAATCGACGACCTTCGGTGCGTTAGCGCGTAACACCTCCGAGTCTTCCTTAGTGAACTCCTTATTATCCTTGCGCGAGAACACCCAGATGTGTGTGAAGTGACCGTCGTGAATGAATTTAAGGTCGCGCTCGAATTGCGTTGCCGGCGTGGATTCAGGCCGGTAGGTCGATGTGTCAGGCGTCTCGTTACCGGAAGTAGCTCGTCGACAACCGGCGAACGCCATGACAAGAAGCGTAGTCAACAGAATCACTGTGAAACCGCGAGTTGAGAAAGCAATCAACATGATTTCATCTCCTGTGGAAAGGTTTCTTCCAGACATGTGTTGCCAGCAGATGACGCACGCGTAACGCCCTCGCCCCTAACCCCTCTCCCAGCGGGAGAGGGGAACAAAGCATTACGGCGAATTATCATCTTTGCTATCGCTACTATCTCCATCGCTTGGTTTTTCTTCGGGCGGCGGCTCGGTCTTCTGATCGCGAATGTGCAACACGCTGCAATCGCCGTCTTCATAGACCCGTTCGAACCAACCGCTGCGCAGCGCGTTGTCATAAAAGCCGTCGTGATCTTTGCTGTTGTCGCTGAAGATCCAGCGCGCGCCAAAACGGTCGCGAATTAGCGGACCCGGATCTTCCTCTTCTCCTGTAGTAATCCGATCATAGAGCCGGGAGAGGTCCGCGTTCTTGTCCATGAGATAAGTTGGATCGAGTCCAGACGTATAAACGTGCGTCTGATCGTAATAGAACAAGCGCGGAAAGTCGTCCCAGTCGGTATTGAAGATCCGCTCGCCGGCCGGAATATTTGCGCGCATGTAAGCGGCGCCTTTTGCGTAATAATCGCGCGGATCGCTCTCGTGAATCTCTTTCGAAGTGCGGTAGACGTTCGCGAACAGTGCTATGCCGAGGGCGACCACCACAAAACCTATCTTAATTATTTTCCAGGTTTCTTCGTGCTGAATATCTTTCGCCACGGCTACCGGTTCCTGTCGGTCGAGGAAAGGCTGCAGGTCCTCCATCATGTCTTCCGGCAGGTGTGTGAACACCGCGCGGCCCCGCCAGAAGTTTTCCAGCGTGAAGGCGGCAAACAGAATTGCGAACGGGGGAAAGTATTCCGCGAAACGTTTCCAGCGCGCCGTCATCAGCATCAACAGCGTGGACAGAATCAGAAAGTACATCGGCCGTTGCACGCGTTTGCGATCGCTGCCGTCAAAAGCGAGGTAACCAACCAACATCGCCACCAGGGCTACATAACAATTAACGATGAACTCGCGGGTGTCGTACGGATACCACTCCTGACCGACCTTGGTAGAAAAGTCACCAGTGGTAATCTTGACCCGCGCGTGCTCGTAAAAGAGATAGAGGTTATGTGGAAAGTACGGATTGATGATCAATCCCAACACTGACCCCAGCGCAATCCATGCTAAAGGCCGCCACTCGAAGCGCTCCTCAGTCCAGGCGACCACGACGGTCCAAATCACCGCCGCCAGGATCAGCAGCACGAACATGTCATAGGTGAGTGCGAACACGAAAGCAAGTGGCAGGAGTTGCCAGTGCTTTCTTTCGAACAGGAGGTAAGTGCCGATGGCCAGGAAGATGATCGCAAAGGGCGGCGCCTTGGTCATATTCATCCGGTATAGAAAGGGCGCCGAGCAAGCGAGCAACGCCAATAGCCAGAGCAGGCGATAACGGATCTCATAACGTACGACCAGCCAGTAACAGGAAAAGACGGCCAGGCTGCCGAATAAAAACGCGGCGACCTTCGCGCCCAGTTGTAGATCGCGGAACCAGGTAAAGGGAATCAGGATAAGGTGAAACAGCAGGTGATGATCGACGTACTCGCCGGGACTAAGCGTGGTCAGCGGCAGCCATGGAAATGCGGGTGGACGAAGATGGCCCGCGCGCATGTTTTCCCAAAGCAGGCGGGCCCACCTGACGTGATAATAGCCATCAAAATCTCCGCAACAAATTGCCGTCGTGGAATGGAACTGAAGCCACCAGAAAACCACGCCAATCGCGAGGGCGCCCACCAGCAGATCGGCCGCGCGCACTGCCGAATCGGAATTGATCCACTTTGCGGCCCGGGGTTTCCTGCTGATTTCAGGATCAGCATCGGTTAAGGGTTCGTCGATCTCTTCCATGGCGCCCGTGAAGCATGCCGGAAGGAGACCAACAAATCAACTGATTTGTGGTAGTGGGTCAGTTCGGAGTTCAAGCTTTAGCTTGCCTCTGAATCAGCAACTTAAAGGTTGAACTCAAATTGACCCTCTACTAATTTGTTGGCCGTGTCCGAGTTTGGTTTCGTGTTTCCTTTCATCGAACAAGAGCGATCCACGAAATCACACTAAATCGGAAAAAACGTTTTCACTTCATGTGTTTTCGTGGATCGTCTTACCTGAGTAAGGAAACTTCTTTCGTCTCCGAACTGAGACTCAGCCCAACAACTCGTTCATCAGTCTGAGCAACTCTGACGGGTCGATTGGTTTGGTGAGGTGGGCATTGAATCCGGACTGTAGCGCGCGGCCCCGATCATCGTATTCAGAGTAACCAGTGACTGCGATAATTGGAATGCCCTGATATTCTGCGCGGGTTCGCAGCGACTCAGCCAATTCATAACCATTCATTTCGGGCATGCCGATATCAGAGATGATGACGTCGAAGACTCGTTCATGCGCCATGCGCAGGGCAGCCGGCGCTGAATCCGCGGTAACTACTTCGTAACCCGCGTGCTTGAGGAAAAGCCCGATCATTTCAGTTACGTCAGGTACGTCATCTACGATCAAGACGCTGTGTTTAGGCGCGCGTGAACTCTGTTTCCGTTTGGCAGTTTTTCGCGGGACAGAGGGCTTCGCCGGGCCGCGACCGGAAGCCTGATTCGGATTCAGCAGAACCGCTGGGTTTGTTCCTCTTAGATCGTCCCGCCTCATCGGGCGATTGCCGATCGTTGTTCCGGCAGAGCCTTCTTTTGACATCGCGTTGACAAGTTTTGCGAGCGTGTGCAAATGGCGATTGCTAATCAGGGGCAGCGGCGCCATTGCGGGGCCTTTCCGTGGTGCACCTAAGCAGGGGCTATTTAGTTCAAGGGGGGCCACTAATCTAACTCAAAGACTGCAATTGTGTCCATATCTCAGATAGCGGTCAGTTGGGTTGTTATGTCGATGTCTTACTTTGGAGAGCCGCTCGGGTAAACGCGGCGCGATCTCATTAGCACCGTGGCTTCAGCCCGGTGTCAGAGTTTCTAACAAACATTCCTTGAACCGTTTTCAAGGGTTGCTCGAGATTCGCATGACGATAAACCTTCGAAACGGTTACTTGTCGATTCCCATTTGCTAATCACCGGGCTCAAGCCGCGGTGCTAATGAGATCGCTCCGCGTTCCCTGCGCGCCCGCAAAACCGTCGAACAGCCATCTTCTCGAAATCAACTGACCCACTCCCCATATCCGTTCAAATACAATCACGGCAGAGCATTCCAAATAAGACACACCAACATCCCCGAGGAAGCGCTGCGGGTGATTCAAGCTCGAGATGTCCGTGCCTGGATATTTCGCGTGATATCCTTGCGGGCCATGCCAGGGCAACTCGACACGCGGTTCCGTGTAATTGGTTTGCTGCCGCTTAGTTTCTTTCTGGCCCAGGCGATCCATTACTGGCGAGTTGGCGGCATGGGCAATTTGTTTTGGATGTGTAATGTCGGAAACCTGCTCCTCGCCATCGGCCTTTTCCTGAATCATCGCGAGTTGATCAGGGCCGCGGCCATCTGGACAATTCCCGGGCTGTTGCTCTGGGTGCGCTACGTTCTGTTTGAATATGATTTTGTCGTTTCATCCGCGCTGGCGCATGTGGGCGGGATAATCGTGGCATTAATCGTTCTGCGCCGGGTGCGGATGGACCGGATCGCCTGGACCTATGCGTTCGTCTGGTATTTATTTATGCAGCTGGTATCACGCCTGGCGACCGATCCGAGATTGAATGTGAATGTCGCACACCGCATTCAGACAGGGTGGGAGCAGGCCTATAGCAGCTACTGGAAATTCTGGATAGTGATGACCGTGCTCACGGCGTTTTGCTTGTGGGTTATTGGATTGGCGCTTTCCTGGGTCTGGCCGGCGCGCGATACGGAGCCGCTTGCGGTAACAAACGGGTAAACGCGCGATCCCTGTGAGCCTTACTTCAGCACCGCTGCTTGCGGACTTAAAATCAGCAAGTGCCACCGGGAAAAAGTCTTGATTAGTTCGCTGCGCACACTCACGTAGGCTGTTTCAATGTAGAGTTTGTCAGCCGCCGGCCATTCGAGTCGCACGATCGGGTTAAATGAAACCGGCATCGCCGCGGCCGTCGTCGGGTTGGACGATGTTGCTCCCGGCTTATTTGGCGAGTCCGCCGGCCTGCTTTTCCCGGGCGCAGATTTTTCATCAAATATCGCCGAGGCTGATATCAGCCGCTCGCGCAGTTCAATGCGCGCCTGCGTAGGCGCTTTGCTCGCGGCGTCGTAAATTCCAATATCAACGCCGAACGCGGTTGCCACCTTTGAAGAATCGGGTGACCAAACCGGCGGGACCTCAGCCAGCGCGTCGTCAAGCAGACGCTCTGTCCCGTCCAGCGAGATCAGCCGGGGCCGGCCCGCGGGAGTTTTGAATTCTTTCTCACGAGCCTGCCATTCGTTTTCCCGGCAAGCCAACGCGACCAACGCATGTGAATCAGGGGCCCATGAAAGGGCAAAATAAATCAATCCATCGCGGGTCGTTAGCGGCTTTAGATCGTAGCCGTCCCGATTGCAGAGATAAACCTGCTCGGTACTGAAAACTGCCAGCGGTGCAAATGCCGGAATGACCGATGGAGTAGCCAAAGGAGCGCCCGGTGACGGGGAAGGCGAGGCGGGCCCTAATTCATCGACAGGCGTCGGACTCGGCGCGGCCGCGGAACTCTTGCGACCAACGAAGGCTATGAAGCTGCTGTCAGCGGACCACGCGACTGAATCCTGGAATACGACTGCCAGTTCGGGCGGTGTTACATCACGCAGGAAATTGCCATCGGAAGAGTACAGATCAATACGAAAAGTTTGGGTTGGTTCGTCGGTTGTGTTGTAGAGCGCCAGCGCCCGTTGGTTGTCAGGTGAAGCTACCGTGCGCACCAGAGCATAATCAGGATGGCGCTTATCGAAGTCCGCTTGAATGGCTGGGATGATCGTCTTCGCTTCATCGGCGACCAATCCGGCCTCGGGCTGGATATCCGCCTGAAAGTTGAAAGCCAACCGGCGCGCAGGGACGTCGCGCAACTGTCGCGGCCGAACTCCCTGCGATTCGCTATCGCTGCGGCACGCGAGGGTGGTCAGGAGCAGAACCAGGCTGAGCAGAGAAACAAACATCGACGATGGGGAAGAAAAAGGGCGAGAAGAATAGACGCGCCAACGGATTGACCGCGGGCGAATTTGCGATGAAGAACCTTTGGCGTTGCGCAAGCCTGCAAACATCCGGAGTGATCTTAGGAACGGCCGGTCACAGCTGTCAACACGGACCGTGATTTAGTTTGGAGTTCAAGCTTGAGCTTGCTTCTGTAGTCTGCAACCTAAAGATTGAACTCTGAACGACTGAACCCAGGCCGAGGCAACATAAGCCCACCGGCTGTGCCTTCGGTTAAAACTTCCGAGGCGAGCGACACATCAAGGGCGAAGAGTGCGCGAATGGTATTTCGTGGCGAAAGGTGATCGTCGTCTGAGGCGTCGTCATCGACGCAGTTGTGTTCGACTGCCCGCGCCAGCCGGCGCGGCAGTGGTTCCCAGCTCGGTGTTTCTTTGATGAACTGGCGCGCAGCCATCAACCCCACCAGATCGCACGAGAGTTCTTCGGCCCGCTGGCCCTGGATACGCAATCCCGTGCGCGCGGCCGCGCGCCGGGCAATCGCGCGAAACAGCGGGCGTAGTGAATCAGCCTGACCGCTGGCTATGTGCGTCAGCTCGTGGGCCAATACACTAATCATGGCCTCGTCCGAGCGCAGACCTGCCAAAAAAATAGTACCAAATTCGATAGTCCGCGGCTCCCGCAAAAGGACTGATGCATTATCCCTTGAATCGACGTCCGGCTTGACGCGGCGCACGGCTTCTACTCGAGCGGTGGCCGCATCGACTCTGGATCGCGCGCCTGTGGTTCCGTAGAGATCATATTCCTTTGCCAACTGGACGATAGTGCTGGCGACTAGTTTCCTGGTGGCCGGCAGCACGCGCTCGGCTCTCCGCAGACCAGCCACGGCGTCGGGATGGCCGACCGGCAAAGATGGCCGGGCCTGCATCTCGTCGATCGCCATGCTGCTGAATGGATCGCGAGTCCGCTCGGCACAGGTTTGGCCGATGGCGCGTTCGACCAGGCGGCGATCGGCGGCAGTGAAAGCTTCCCGCTCGGCCGACGAATGGGCTCCATTTCTGGAAACGCGCCGCTGTCCAAAGGAGAGCGGCGTAAGAGCCTGAGCGACCAGTAGGATCGCCAGCGGCAGCGACAAGTATCGAAGCTTAAATGTAGAAGTGGCCCGGGCGTGCCATCCGTGAAGCACGCGCAAGCTGCGCGTGCTACTCCCGCTGTGGCATTGTTCTCTCATGTTACTTATGACGCCACTCCGGTTTTCGCTTTTCCAAAAACGAACGGACGCCTTCGTTTGCATCTTCGGTTCTCATCAGTTCATTCAAATACAGATTCTCGACTTCCGTCAGTGCTGATTGAAAACTGGTTTGCCCTCCGAGATCAAGCGCGCTCCGGGTCATCGCCAAAGCCGCCGCGGAAAGATCTCTTATCTTTGCCAGCACAACCTGCAACTTCGGCTCGAGCTCCACGCCGGGCACCACATAGTTCACCAGGCCCAGGCGCAAGGCCTCGGCCGCGTCAATCATGTCACCCAACAGGATCAATTCACGCGCGCGTTTTTCCCCGATGACTCGTGGCAGCAGAATCGCCGCCACCGGGGGAAACACACCGAGCTTGATTTCCGGTTGTCCAAAGCGAGCTCGTTCGCTGGCAATCACGATGTCGCACGCGGCCACCAACTCGCAACCACCGCCGAGTGCAGGCCCATCAACCAGGGCGATGACGGGCCGCGAGATTTGTGCCAGCAGGCGGAACACAGTATGAAACGAGTCGAGCATTTGAAAGACAGTTTCCGGAACGTGCTCTTCCACGGCGACGCCGGCGCTAAAAGCCCGCGAGCCCGGCGCGGCATCGAAGACGATCGCGGCGAGATCTTGGAGAGGCAGGCATTCGTTCAGCGCCTCGCACATCTCGCGCATCATGGCGATGTTAAAGACGTTGAGCGGCGGCCGCGCGAAAGTGATCCGCGCGACGCGATCGTCGATCTGGAACCTGAGGTGCTGAAATTCTTTTGTCATTCGGCCGGTTCAATTTACAGATGACGGACTGAGGACAGTAATTCCATCGTAGCGCTTGAAGTCGGCAGTGTTGAAAGTGAGCAGGTGCGCAATTGTGTGCACGTTCATCGCGGCGACGAGACGAGCGTCGTAAACCTGTTTGCCGGACACTTGATACTGTACGACCAGTCGCTCCCACTCGCTAAATATCAAGTCTGTGTCTGGCAACCACACCAGAACCCTCTTGAAGGACTCGATTCGTCGCACGGTTTCATTGATCGATATTCCCAAGCCATTATTAACCTCGGGACGCATAGCGACACACCAAAACTCGATGAGATTCTGCGGAGTGATGACGAGTATTTCATGCTGACGAAGCAAGAGCTTGATTGAGTTTGCCGCCGCCGACTCCATTGGGTGGGATTTCTGGACACTGCGCAGCAACACGTTAGTGTCCACCAGATAGCTCATAGCATTTCGTCTTCTCTGGTGTAAATACTTTCGCGACTTACAGCATAATCAGAGAGGGGTGGGCCATCAACAGAAAACTGCTCTAGAAATTCTTCCCAAAGTCGCGAGCGCTCTTCAGGTGTTAACTTGGAACCGGCGGACGCGCTCGCAACCAGCTTCTCAAGTTCGCGGTTGACGAACTCTTCGGTGGACAAGCCCTCGGCGTCAGCTCGTGCCTTCATTTCTTCTTCGAGATCGGGCTTTAGCGTAACAGTCACAGTAAATCAATTCTAACACGGTCTGGATGAACCTGTCGCCACGCGGATCGGGCCCTAAGACTGCTTGTTGTCGGAGAAAAAGAGGTGCCAACTGTCCTAATCGCTTTCGCCACCAAAGCTGCTTCTACTCTCGCCAGTGAACCCTCGTCCAGTATTGCGGGTCAAAGAGCCGGGCGTCGAGCGCGGGGTTCGCGCGCATCTCGGAATACTCTTCAGTGGTGCGCACCTGTCCGTCGACTTTGAAGATAACTTCCGGCGCCATCCAACCGCCGCCCAGGCGCTGGTACTTGTTGAATTGCGTCTCCTGCGTCTGCGCTCCGTCCTTCCCAGCCGGGCGCAACATCCGGACAAAGTAAAGATTCTTTTGATCGATCCAGAACTGCGCCGAATGCAGATCGCCCGCTTTTGCTCCCACCACATAGACGGGCCGGCCTTGCCATGTGTCTTCGCGCAGCACCGAAAGATCAAACTTGAGATTTTTCAGCGTGTCGAAGACCTCCGCCGCCGGCAGTTTGTAAATATCAAAGCCAAGGATCATCAGCGGATGAACGTAAGGCTGCGAGCTTTCCTGCTTGCCATCTTTGAACGAGAAGACTTTGCGGCCGGTGAAGAGAATCCCGTTGCCGTCTTTTATTGGCGTAAAGTCGATGCGCAGAGAGCCAGGCACAGAAAGCGCTTCATACCAGGTCGAAACCTTCTTGTTTCCGTCCTTGTCATAGTCCGTGGTCTTTTGCACAAAGGTCGCGGTCCGGTACCAGGACTTGGCGTACTTTTTCTGCATGGCAGACACGAGGTCTTCGGTGGTTTTGATTTTGGCCGCGGCGGTAGTGGGGACAATTAAGATCAGGCAAAACAGCAAAATACAGTAGCGCATATTTGGATTGACCTCAGACGTTATGCGGATTGACGACCCTGATTTCGGAGAAGCGTTTGAAATCATTTGTGTTGAAGGTAAGGAGATGAGTAACACCGTGCAAGAACATTGCGGCAACAAGGTGAGCGTCGTGAGCTTGCTTGCCGGCCACACGATGATGAACCAGGAGTCGCTCCCACTCGGTAAAAGTAACGTCAGTATGGGTGAGCACTACGAAGAGATACTTGAGATTTTCTAACTCTACTTTCGCTCGATCGACGCTCCATCCTAAGCCGTTGTTAGCTATGGGACGTGTGGCCGCAGCCCAAAATTCGATAAGATTTTGCGGGAAAATAGAAAGTGTTTCGCCCTGGCTCCGAAGCGCAAGCAATCCGTCGTTGACGACTGGCTGGGCCGCGTGTCCGTCGTCAATGCCGCGCAGCAAGATATTGGTATCGACCGCGAAACTCACAATTGGGCATCTTCTCTCTCGCGATAAATGCTTTCACGGCTGATTGCTTCATCTGATAGCGGCGGGTGTGCGGGCCTCTCGGTATGTACCCATTCAAGGAACGCCTTTTTCCACTCCTCTGGAGTTGCGGTCAAGGCGAAACTCGCTTCGCCGTTTGTCGCCTCTTTTTCCCGGACATTGAGAATATAGTTCTCAACCGACAAACCTCGCGCTTTGGCTTCAGCGACGATTCGTTCTTCGACTTCCGGGTTGAGTTCTAGGGTGACGGTCACGGCCGCACGATTTTAACACTGCTCCACGGGTTTGTCTTTAGCTTTGATGAATTGCTTGAAACGACTGCTTTCTTGAAACCATCAGTACTTGTGAGATTTCTCCCTCATTGCGGAAAGTCACAGCGATAGTCAATATCTCAAAGCATCGGAATCTTCACCCCCTTCACCTGCGCAGTCTCAATCGCCTCTTCATAACCCGCATCGACATGTCTGGCGATGCCGGTGCCCGGATCATTCGTCAGCACGCGATTCAGACGCTTTGAAGCTTCATCGGTTCCATCTGCCACCGAAACCTGTCCGGCGTGCAACGAGTAGCCAATTCCTACTCCACCGCCATGATGAAACGAAACCCAACTGGCGCCGCTGGCAGTGTTCAGCAGCGCATTGAGGATGGGCCAGTCGGCCACTGCGTCCGAGCCGTCTTTCATGTTTTCGGTTTCTCGATAAGGCGAAGCGACCGAGCCGGTGTCGAGATGATCACGGCCGATCGCGATCGGCGCTTTCAAATCACCGCGCCGCACCAGTTCGTTAATGGCTTCGCCCATCTCGGCGCGCTCGCCATAGCCAAGCCAGCAGATCCGCGCCGGCAAGCCCTGAAAGTGCACTCGATCGCGGGCCAGGCGCAGCCAGCGATTTAAGGTTTCGTCCTCAGGAAAGAGTTCCAGCGCGAGATCGTCGGTCTTGCGAATATCATTCGGATCGCCTGAGAGCGCGACCCAGCGAAACGGCCCCTTGCCCTCACAGAATAGCGGGCGAATGTATTCAGGCACGAACCCGGGAATCTCAAAAGCGTCCTTCACACCGGCATCGAACGCCATCTTGCGTATGTTGTTGCCGTAGTCAAATGCGATTGCGCCCGATCTTTTCAAAGCCAGCATCGCTTCAACATGCACAGCTATCGATTCCATCGCGCCCTCAGTGTATGCGCGCGGATCCTCGCGACGTAATTCAGCGGCCTCTTCCAAAGTCAATCCGGCAGGAACGTACCCATTCAAAGGATCATGAGCACTCGTCTGATCCGTGACTGCGTCAACCTTGATCCCGCGCCGGACGATTTCGGGAAGCAGCTCAGCGCAATTACCAACCAGGCCGACTGAAATAGCCTTCTTCTGTTCGCGCGCGTCATCACAAATGTCGAGCGCCTCATTCAGAGTACGGGCCATGCGATCGCAATAGCCGTTGAGCACACGGCGCTCGATGCGCGCGGGATCGACTTCAATGCCGAGAAAGACCGCGCCGTTTAGAGTCGCCGCCAGTGGCTGCGCCCCACCCATGCCACCCAGACCGCCGGATAGCAAAAGCCGGCCACTCAAGCTGCCGCCGAAATGACGTTCGGCCATGGAAGCGAAAGTCTCGAACGTCCCCTGAACAATGCCCTGCGTGCCGATATAAATCCAACTTCCCGCGGTCATCTGCCCGTACATCATTAGGCCCTTGCGTTCGAGTTCATGAAAATGCTCCCAGTTGGCCCACGCACCGACCAGATTTGAATTGGCGATCAGCACTCGCGGCGCGTATTCGTGAGTACGAAAAATCCCGACCGGCTTTCCTGACTGGACCAGCAGGGTCTCATCGTTCTCCAGGTTCTGCAGTGAACGCACAATTGCGTCGAATGATTCCCAGTTGCGCGCTGCTTTGCCGGCGCCGCCATAGACAACCAGCTCCTCTGGCCGTTCCGCCACGTCGGGATCAAGGTTGTTCATGAGGCAGCGCAATGCGGCTTCCTGATGCCAGCCCTTGCAGTTGAGTTTTGCGCCGCGGGGCGCGCGAACTGTTCTCGCGCTCATAGGCAGAGCATCTTACCCGATCGACTGGACATTTTCATCGTGGCCACTTTGCAAGTGGCGGGCATATCATCAAGGTTCTACTGTCAGGTAAGGACGATCCACGAACATGCACGAACTGTGAGGTTTCTTTCAATTTCGTGCGATTTGGTGAACGATTCTTTTTCGTCGTTGACGGAGCGAGTTCCGCCAAACGAAGAGGCGAACCCAAGCCTAGCTTGAGTTCGCCCCTCGCCCCAGGACAAAAGCAGGTTTATCTGCCGCTACCTGCTTTTAGCGGGGTTCACGGGTACGTTCCTTGCCACGTTCTTCCTTTTCGGTTTTGACCACACTACCGTCCAATGCATTGATCAGCACGTGCGTGGTCACTGAGTTGGTCTCGTCGCCGGAAATGATTATGGCGTGATAAAGCACCCTGGCACCCTTGGCGAGTTTTCCCAGGGACTCCCAGCGTTCGCCGACCAGAGTGCACGACAGCACCTTACCCGGTTGCTGGCTGGTCGCGATCTGAATCGCCTGGTCCATTGGAATTCGAGCCAGATTAACGAGAGTGGCCTGCATCGTTTGTTTGGCGCCCAACTCGATCTGCTCGCGGCGGGCTCGCTCAGCTAACTCAGCTTTGACCTGAGATCCTGGCTCGGCTCCAGCCATGTCTCGCTCACGCTGTTCCCTCCGCCTGGCTTCATTCGCTCCCGCTTCCTTGCCGGCCTGGTACTCCTTCGTTTGTTCCTCCGTGCGTGGCTCTTGTATGCCGGGGTCGAAAGTGTCAAAGTCGAGACCGCGCGTGAAAGCTGCGACTGCTACACAGGGTAGCGCGAGCAATAACGCCAACAGTATTAGTAACCACGTACTTCGGTGAAACTTGAATATTTTCCTGCCTGGTAATGACATCGTTTTTCCCCTCCAAATCTCGGCATCCGCGATGCCTGTGGTTGTTGATTGAGGCGGACTGAGCGATCGCTTGCCTTTTTGAGCCAAGCCGCCGCCGCTCCTAAGGATTTAGGACTATACGAGCAGTCGCCCGGTCTTGTCAACTAAAGTTTTAGGAGACGCGCACGGCAAGGGCTGTCTCGCGGGCGAGACAAGCGCGGGATGCAGCGGACAGCATTGGACCTTGCCGCCGGGAACTCGCTTGCGCTACCGTAGGACTCTCGGTTCAGAAGCAGTTGTGACCTGAAAGGGTAGACGGAATGAGAGTATTCGGCGGTCATAGCGCAAGCGCTGGTTTAGTCCGTTCGCTGGCGGTCTCACTTTCTGTCTTACTGGTATTTGGACAGCTACTCGCTTTCGCTACCCAGCGTAATCAGAAACCGAAGTTTCCACAGCTGTCCGAGGATCAGCGCATCGCTCACGTTCTCTCGCGCCTCACTTTTGGAGCAAGGCCTGGGGATTTCGAACGAGTCAAAGCGATGGGTGTTAATGCGTTCATCAATGAACAGCTCGATCCGGATTCCCTTGATGTCAGTGCGGTGATAGCCAGGCTTAAAAAGTTGCCGACTCTGGGAATGGCTACTCCGGTAATTATCGAGCAATATACGCCGCCGAAACCGGCGGTGGTTCCATCACCTGTTCCGTCCAAGTCGCCCGATGCGGCGACCGACCTAAAGAAGTTAAGCGCACAGAACTCGCCAAATCCTTTGGGCCAGATTCCCCAGCTCGCCAGTCCCAACATGTCCAGCCCGCAGCCCGAGATGCAGATGGACGCGAAAAAGGAAGAGGAGGGCAGGATGTCCCCGCCCTCGGAAACCGGAAAAGCACCAGACATGATGGCGGCGCCGGGCGATTTGCAGACCATTCCCTCGGCTCCGAAGCCGACGCCCGCGCCAAAGAACCCACAAATGGTAGTGACTGAGTTGCAGCGAGCGAAACTCTTGCGCGCTGTCTATAGCGAACGGCAGTTATACGAGGTGATGGTCGACTTCTGGGAAAACCATTTCAACATCTTCGCGAACAAGGATGATGATCGATACCTGCTGACCGGCTATGATCGCGAAACGATTCGTCCCTTTGCCGTGGGACGATTTCGCGATTTGCTGGGCGCCACCGCACACTCGCCCGCGATGCTCTTCTATCTCGATAATTGGCGCTCCAGTGTGCCGCGGCCTTACGCGGCGACTAAAACCAAACCGGCGGGAATCGATGGCGGCCTCAACGAAAACTACGCGCGCGAATTGATGGAATTGCATACGTTGGGCGTTGATGGCGGCTATACGCAAAAGGATGTGCTGGAGGTGGCCCGCTGCTTTACCGGTTGGACGATTCAAAAGCCGAATGAACAGGGACTGTTTCTATATCGGCCGGGACTGCACGACGACGGCGAGAAAGTTGTCCTGGGTCACAGGATTCTGGCAGGCGGCGGCATCGCGGACGGCGAGCGCGTCCTCGACATTTTGGCGACGCATCCGTCCACGGCTCGTTTCATCGCGACTAAGCTCGCGCGGCGTTTCATTAGCGACGACCCCCCGCAGTCGATCATCGATCGGGCCGCGGCTGTGTTCTTGAAAACTGATGGTTCGATTCGGGAAACTCTGCGGGCAATAGTTACCTCGCCGGAATTCTTTTCCACTACAGCGTACCGGGCCAAGATGCGCTCGCCTTTCGAATACGTAGCCGCATCGATGCGCGCGCTTAATGCCGAGACCGATGGCGATCGACCGGTGCTCGATGCTATCGGGCGCATGGGCCAACCTGTTTTTGGACGTATTACTCCGGACGGTTACGCCGATCGGGCAAACCAGTGGCTGGCCAGCGGAGCGATGATTGCGCGCTTCAATTTTGCCAGTGCTTTGGCGGCCAATCGCGTCAAGGGAACAAAGATTGACGTGGGCCGACTTTTATCCGGGGTCGATGAAGCAAAGAAAGACTCCGTCGCGATGAAGCTCATTCACTTGACGATTTCCGGTGAAGTTTCGAATCGAACCCGGACCGTTTTGGGAAAAACTTTGCGGTCGGAAACAGCGCTTAATCCAACCACGCTGTCGACGAAAACCGGCGCAAACGTTTCAGTTGGATATGATGCAAAAGTGGCAACCAATCCCTCGAGTCCGCCTCCGCTCTATGTCACCGAATTAATTACACTCTTGATTGGCTCGCCGGAGTTCCAGCAGCGATAGATGCACGCCTCAACTCCGTCTCAAAGCGCATACTCTCTTCCAGAAATCCTTTCTCCCTCTCCCTTTGGGAGAGGGTCGGGGAGAGGGCGTGAGCGCGCACACGAGGCATGGCAGCGCAATCAATTACATAAGTCTGTCGCCTCTCAGTCCCTCTCCCCAGCCCTCTCACAAAGGGAGAGGGAGTTTTGGCGCACTCTCCCTCGGAAGTTTGCCCTCGTCCTAACCACCGCGGTTATTTCGTTGCACCCCTACACAGCCCTGGGTCAGCGCGACTATCGGTTA
>JAWWPL010000027.1:0-5587 GCA_033850605.1 Blastocatellia bacterium
AGGCGCGCACCGGATTGGGCTTCGCGTCCGGCCACAATCCTTTTCAGTAGTCTGGTCAATTGCTCACCGGTGAGGACGACGGTAATTAGCGCGTTTTCAAACGGCAGCAACTCAAAAATGACGAGGGCTTTCAGATCGCCTTCGCCAATTGAATTGCGCCGCATGCCGCCGGCATTCATCAGGGCTACCGAGACGGCCTTACCCGCCTTGAGGCTGGCCTGCGCGCGCATCGCGTCGGTGACAAAGTTTCCCAAAGAGCCCGAACCCGCGCCGCTTTTTTTCAACAAGCCGGTCAGCTTTCCGATTACAACTTCAAGTTCGCGCACCCATGGACCGTAGATGGCCAGCATTTTATCCACCGGCGGGTCGTCGGGAATCGAAGCGTCCACGGTGGTTTCAGTAACGCGCGCGCCCGTGCCCGCTCGGGTCGGGGCCGTGATCTTGGCAGCCGCGGGCTTTTGCGACCACGCTTGAGGCGCAATTGTCAGCAGCAGAACGAGCAGAAGCAAAGGGATAGACCGGCCGGACTTAGTCTTTCGGGCAGATTTCTTCATTTTCGATTCCTGATTGAACTTGATGAAAGCAAATATAACAGTCCAAAGACCACTTGCGAATTGACCTAACGGCGGGAGCTTCAATAGTATCTCGCAGCACCGGCGCGGGCGCAAACGAGGAAAGGGTCAGAGTTGGGTACATTTCGTCGTACGGTAAGAGGAAGAAACCGCAGATGAACACCGATTTACACGGATAGAAAACGCTATTCTTCTTCATTCTGTTATTTTGAGTTCTATCTGTGGAATCCGTGTTTATCTGTGGTTGGCTTTACTATTTGTGTTCTTAAACTTTGACGGCGCGCCGACTCTGAGCGAAACTTAAAATCCATCGAAGGGAAGAAAAATCTTGTCCACATCACCTGCGAGAATCATGTCAGAATTCACCAATCCGAATTTGGAAGTCCTCATCCCAACTGAAAAGATCGAAGCAAGAATCAGGGAGTTGGGCGCTGAGATCGCCCGGGACTATGCCGGACGTAATCCACTGTTGATAGGTGTGCTCAAAGGAGCGTGTCTGTTCCTGAGCGACCTAATGCGGGCGGCGGATATTCCTCTGAACGTTGAGTTCATTGCGATCTCCAGCTATGGCGCCGAGATGCGCACGTCCGGCGAAGTCCGGATCCTGAAAGATCTGGATGTGGCGATAGAAGGCCGGCACATTTTGGTGGTGGAAGATATCGTTGACACCGGCCTGACGCTTTCCTATCTGCTGGCCAATCTGAAGTCACGCGGCGCTGAGAGCGTGAAACTTGCAGCCCTGCTGGATAAGTTCGAACGGCGAGAGAAAGAAGTCCCGATCGATTATCTGGGCTTTCAGATTCCCGACAAGTTTGTCGTCGGCTATGGATTGGACTTTGCCGAGCGCTATCGCAACCTGCCGTTCATTGCGGTGCTGAAGAATCCGCAGGAAGCGCAGTTGGGCTTACCCATGAAAACATAGGTGGCACGGGCGTCCCGCCCGTGTTCACGCGCAAGTTGCGCGTGCCACTTTCCAGTAGGAGAAACTAAGTGACAAGACTCAGCGTCGGTGTGCTTGCGATATTTCTTTTTGTTGTCCCGGTGTTCTGCCAGCAGGATTTTTCCAAGGTCGAGATCAAGGCCACCAAAGTCGCCGGGAACGTCTACATGCTCGAAGGCTCAGGCGGAAACATCGGGGTCTCGGTCGGCTCTGACGGCATCTTGATTGTGGACGATGAATTTGCTCCGCTGGCCGACAAGATAAAAGCCGCCCTGAAAGGCCTGGGCGACGGCAAGCTGAAATTCATTCTTAACACCCACTGGCATGGCGACCACACCGGCGGCAACGGCGTGTTTGGCCCGGAAGCGCCGATCATCGCGCAGACTAACGTCCGGAAGCGTCTGAGCGAAGGATCGAATGTACCCAATCGGACGGTTAAGCCTGCGCCGAAAGAGGCCCTGCCCGTAATTACTTTTGATCAATCGTTGTCGGTTTACTTCAATGGCGAAGAGATTCGCGTGATTCATTATCCGCATGGCCACACTGATGGCGACGCGGTGATCTTTTTCACCGGAGCGAACGTGGTCCACATGGGTGATGATTTCTTCTCTGGCATGTTTCCGTTTGTCGATCTCGACAGTGGCGGTGACGTCGACGGTTACATCAAGAACGTCGGCGACGTAATCACAAAGCTTCCCGCTAACGTAAAGATAATTCCCGGACATGGTCCGCTTTCGAACATCGATGATCTTAAAAGGTTCCACCGCATGCTGATTGAAACCAGCGGTATCGTTCGCCAGAAGATGGCCGAAGGGAAAAAGGTGGAACAAATTAAAGCAGAAGGCTTTCCCGATGAATGGAAGTCCTGGGGAGCCGGCTTCGTTAACTCGGATCGTTGGATCGACACCATCTATCGAAGCTTCTCGGCGCGCGGCAATCCCGGCAAGCCCTGACCATAACACCTTCTTAAACCTTTCTATCCTCAGTTGCGTATCAAGTCTTCGGCGGCCTGCGCCCGGCCTTTGCGAGTCTGTGTCAACAATCGTCATGCGCTTAACGAATCGACTTTTCTAAACGCAAAGGGCGCTGAGGCATTCGCAAAGGTACGCAAAGGAAATGGCTTTCTCTGCATTCCTTGGCGAATAACTTTGCGTCCTTTGAGTTAGAATTACTTGTAAAAATAGCCCATCCTATGAAAATCAATCACAGAGTAATCCTGTCAGCCGTGATTTTCGCGGCCGCAATCAGCATCCTTTCCCAGCCGTGCCGGGCACAGACACCTTCAAGCGCCGGCGTGGCGGGCAATTGGCAAGGCAAATTAGTAGCGCCCGGTGTTAACGCTGGCGTTCTGCTAAAAATCACACCGTCCACTGGTGGGCAAATCACGGGCACGCTCGACCTGACCGATGGTGGCGCCAACCATTTTCCCCTCACGCATGTAGCGTACGCCGATCGGATTCTAAGTTTTGACATCGACCTGGGCGCACCCGCGCGTTACGAAGGCGTGGTTAGCCGCGACACGACGGAAATCATCGGCAGCATATTTCAAGGGGGCAATAGTGTGCCCCTAAACCTGACGCACACGGGCGCCCCGCCGGATCCAAACGCCGTCAAGCCGGCGATCCTTTCAAGTCCGCGCCGCAAGCTTGATCTGCAATCCTGTGGCGTATCCGGAATCACGAAAGACGCGTTGTGCGGGCAATATGAAGTTTATGAGGATCGAGCAAAGAACACCGGGCGCATGATTAAGTTGTATGTGATGGTCTTGCCGGCCCTGTCTGATAACCCCGCGCCCGATCCTATCTTTTATTTTCAAGGCGGCCCGGGCGGATCGGCCGTGTCAGTTGCGGCGGCTTCGTTCATGGCGCGACTTCATCGCACGCGCGATGTGGTTTTGGTGGACCAGCGTGGCACGGGCAAGTCAAATCCTTTGCCCTGCAGCTTTCGCGGAAACACAGACGAATTGCGCGGGTATTTTGTTGAGGGCCTGACGATTGAATCGGTGCGCACCTGCCGCGCCGAACTCGAAAAGAATGCTGATCTGCGTCTCTACACGACGACCCTGGCAATGGCCGATCTCGACGATGTGCGGGCGGCGCTGGGCTACGACAAGTTGAATGTTTACGGCGGATCGTACGGAGCGACTGCCGCCCTCAGCTACCTGAATTTTGACCCACAGCATGTTCGCACGGTGACCGTCGCAGGCGTCGCCCCACCGGACAATAGTTTGCCACTGGCTTTTGCCAAAGGTGTCGAGCACGCGCTCAATCGCTTGTTTGATGATTGTGCGGCCGAAGCAAAATGCCATGCTGCATTTCCCGATCTGCGTAAAGACTGGGCCACCGTCGTTGCCAATCTCAGCAAGGGACCCGTGAATATCGACGCCCCGAATCCTTACACTGGACAGAAACAACAGGCCACGATGACGCGCGAAGGTTTTGTTGAGTTAGTGCGCGAGGTGCTGTATGTGCCGACTGTGATGAGCTTGATGCCGGCGGTGATTCACGAAATGAGCCAGGGAGATTTCTCGCATTTCGCATTCTATGCTTATCAAGTCAGGTGGGGAATCGATGCCGGCATCGCGCGCGGGATGCAACTCTCAGTGATGTGCGCCGAAGACATTCCCTTTCTTAAAGAGGCTGATATCCAATCGAACATGGGCCGGACCTTTTACGGCGTGGACAAGGCGCATGCTTATATGAAGGCCTGCGAGCAATGGCCGCGCGGAGAGATGCCGGCGAAATTTCGCGAGCCGATCAAATCCGATTTGCCGGTGCTGATCCTTTCAGGGGAACTGGACCCGGTGACACCACCCGATTTGGCGACGCCTTTGCTGCGGTATTTACCGAACGGCCGGCAGGTCCTGATGCATAACGCGACCCACAGCACCTACGAATGTCAGGAAAGGCTGGCACGCGATTTCATCGAGCGGGGAACTGCAAAAGGTCTGGACGCTTCCTGTGTAGAGAGCATCAAGCGCTTGCCATTTGCCACGTCGTTACCGCCGTTGCCGGCGTCGAAGTGAAAGCGATGCGCAAACGGGGCAGTAGCCCGACCGTAAGGGAGGGCTTACCTACGGACCAAGCCGGAGCCCTCCCTTACGGTCGGGCTAGTGCCCCGGATTGATCAACTAAGCTTTCCCTAGAAAGTAATGCCGTAATAGGTGAAGAGAGCGTTGTTCCGCCGGCCCTGATTGCCGATGCTATAGCCGGTGTACAGCAGGCTGCGTTTTGTCGTGGCAAAAGACAAACCGGGCGTCACATACCCAAAGCGGTTTCCGCCGCCAAACCAATCCATGACAAAGCTGACTCGCGGGACCAGTGGCTGTTCATATGCAGCAATGGCGCCGCCACTCGCTCCCATTCCTTCGTTGCGGCCAACCAGAGCATAGCCTCCTCCGGTCAGTCGCGGTCCAAACTTTCCCGCCACCTTCTTACTAATCACTGCATAGAGCATGACGAAGGTATCGGTCCCGGCGCGATGGGTTAACGGCGTGTAAAGCATGGCGCCCGCTGCCGCCGCCACTCCAGTCTGTTCATTCCGATAGAACTGCCACTTGACGCCGGGCTGAAACTCAATCGGTTGATTAATACCGAAGCCGTCGGTGTAGACAAGATTTGCTCCGACCTCGATGTTGTGGCCAACCCCAACTACCGCGCGCGGAAGATAAGATTGAAAGCCTGACTCGTGGTGACTTGCGTATTGACTGATGAAATCAAATTCAAGATAGACTTTCTTATCGGCGAGCGCGTCGGTGGAAGGCACAGTGGCAATGGTTGATTGTGCCGCGACGGTCGAAAAACTCGACAGAAAAATGCCGATGATCAAGACAATGCAAAGAGGTCCGAGCATAGCTTTGCTTCAAAAGTCGATTGGTGCAGTAACGAGTTTCGTGTTTAGTTCGTGTGACTTCGTGGATCGTTCCTTTTGTCCAGGAAAACAAAGACGATCCACTAATTCACACGAACCAACACGAACCAAAATAGATCCGACTCGAGATAGTTGTGACTTTTGAGGCAAAGCCGGTAGAGGGAGTAATGTGTTGCTCTACCAGTTGGTTCGGGCTTCTGACTAT
>JAWWPL010000054.1:0-13102 GCA_033850605.1 Blastocatellia bacterium
CAAAGACCACGCCCGTAGTCACGAGATATGCTTTCAATGGATCATCTCCTGGTGATAGTAATGTCCTCGCTGAAGCAGGTGGCGGTGCTAACGAGACGTTGATTTATCGGGGCGACTGCTCTTAGCAATACAATCGATGGGATGTGCCGCGCTTAATCCGCGGAGCGGCTGCATCGATTACCCGGACAGCGGTAACATAGGACTTGATCTACCTTTGTTCAGGCCAGCGAAGCGTTACGCGCGCGTTGCCGCATGACGCGAGGCCGTTCCTCTTACCGTCAACCACCCGTAGCCGAACACGAAGAAGAGGTACACGCCCGCCGTCACCCAACCCATTCGGGTGTTCCAGAGAGCTTGTTGCTGAGCCATGCTTATGCCGAACGCGATTAGATTTGCCAGCAAGAGAGCCACCGCCACAGGCTTTTGCCTCTCGGCGGGCACGGTGTACGCAATGCTGCTGAGCACCAGGCCGAAGCCGACGAGTGTCACTGCCAGTAGCCCGGTGACGCCCCAGGCGTTTTGAACGACACCGTACAGTGCCACCATGTCAAACGGGCGGACCATGAAGGCCGCGCCGAACAGGAACAAGACAAGACTATTGAGCAATACGAGGTGCTTGAATTTCATGAGATGAGCTCCTTTGTTAGCTTCAACAGGAAGCGGACAGTCCCTATACATCATGTGCGCGGCGTAAAGTCAATGCGTTGTTCGCAAATTACCCTGGTTCAGAGTTCAACCTTTAGGTTGGGTAGTAATTCTAAGTTCATAAACCGTCTAACGATTGCGTTCAGCGGCGCGTCCGCATTCGTGAACGAGTCGACGCAGCACTGTTATGTTCATATGTTCTTCACAGCACTTTCGATTGCTTGAAGACGCTGCGCCGTCGTGCCCGATGCCTTAAGAACCACAGGATGATTCGACCCGAACCAGCCGAAGGCATCGTCAATTAGAATGCCTTCCAGACTAGTGTCCATTGCGCTTCTCAGTTCGGGATCTTCCGAATCGGACACCTCGCTGTAGAGATCCTCTGCGGGCAGAAATACCACGACATCCAAGAGCGGGATCGCGTCACGCACCATCTCAAGCGAGTTCTTTAACACACGAGAGGCGTCCGGGTCGCGACCCAGTTGGGCGAGGGCAAGCATATAGGCTAGATAGTCGGCCGGACTTCGCTCATATATGACGCGATCGCCGGCGCCATAGTGAAGCAGCCGCCCGACGTTATACTCAAGCTGGTGGTAGAAGTCCTCGGCGCAGGGGTCAGCAGCGAACGTCTCGTTATACTCTTCCTGAAGCGCTTCATACGGTTCGGGCTCGTGAGCAAAGTCGGGATGCGCGAGCAGAAACTCACCGATCAGCGTGCTCTTGCCACTGCAGTGCGTTCCCGAGATCGCGACCTTCATGTTTAGAGACGTCCTTGTCTTCTGGGGTGTTGAGATCCACTCACCCTCCCGAGCAGTTGGGTTGACCTGCCGCGGGAATTTGTAACCCTATCGAATCCAAATCAAGTCAGAGACCACATTGCTGCTCCGGTCCGGCGATTCGTCAGGCGGCGGGCTTCGCGAGAGCAATACGATAACGCAGGCTCTCTTCACCGCCATATCCCGCTGGTTTGTGAAACCGCTCGATTAGTTCGCCGCCGTTTGCAACGATCACGCGCTGAGATGCGATGTTGTCGACTTCCGTGGTCAGTTCCACGAACGCAAGTCCCTCACTTCTCGCCTGTGGGAGGAGCAAACGCAGGGCCCGGGTTGCGTATCCTCTCCTTCGCTTCCAGGGGACCACGGAGTAGCCAATGTGTCCCAAGCAATAGGGAGGCAGGTCCGTAGTACCCGGCTGCCAGCGAAAACCAATCGCACCACAGAATTCTCCATCCCACATCCACAACGAGTAACCCGGCAGACGAGGAGCCGTGCGACCATCGGGCAGCATGATGGGTGGACCCTTGGCCTCTCGGTCTACCAGCTCCGCAACAAAGCGATCAGGATCCCGTGCGATTCGCGCGAGTTCCTCAGAGGCGACCTGAGGCCGGAGGTTGTCCGGTGACCAGCCCCGCTCAAGCGCATGAACACACCCGGCAAGGTATTGCGCGGCAGGCCAAACCAGTTCCATTGGTTGAATCGACATAGCACCTCGATACAGAACCGGAGCGATAGCGACGGATCCCAGCCATTCAACTCCATGAGTCGAGCAACGTCGTAGGAGCAAAAATTCGTGAGAGGTCAATGGTCATTCGCTACTTCCGTCTGAAATCGAAACTCTACCAGTAAACGATCCACGAAACCACACTAAATCGGTTCGTGCACAGGATGGGGCCACAACTTCCGAGGCGGTTAAGAGTACGAACTTTGTTGAGCTCCTTCTTGCCTGGTAAGAGCCCGACTAAAATCGGTACTCTGAACGCAGCTTATCAAGGGGGATGCCGCTTACTACTGTGGAAGCGGCGTCATCATTGCGATTCGCGTTATCATACGGCCACGACTGCAAATGAA
The DNA here is from genome assembly GCA_033850605.1 of Blastocatellia bacterium. GTDB lineage: Bacteria > Acidobacteriota > Blastocatellia > Pyrinomonadales > Pyrinomonadaceae > UBA11740. The sequence goes on from JAWWPL010000054.1 coordinate 2,493, forward strand.
ATCAATCATCATCGGTACGGCCGGTCACATCGATCATGGCAAGACGGCGCTGGTGCGCGCGTTGACGGGCGTCGACGCCGATCGTTTGCCGGAAGAGAAGAGGCGCGGCATTACGATCGATATTGGGTTTGCCGACCTCGATTTGGGTGAAGTGCATGTCGGCTTTGTTGATGTACCGGGCCACGAACGATTCGTCAAGAACATGTTGGCGGGCGCGCACGGCATCGACCTGGTCGCTATGGTAATCGCCGCGGATGAAAGCGTGATGCCGCAGACACGCGAGCATTTTGACATCTGCCGGTTGCTCGGCGTGCGCAAAGGTCTGGTCGTGCTCACCAAAAAAGATTTGGTGGACGATGAATTACTTCAGTTAGTTCGATCAGAGACCGAAGAATTGGTGGCCGGATCATTCCTCGAGGGCGCGTCCATTGTCGCGGTCAGTGCTCGAACCGGAGAGGGGATTGAAGAGCTGAAAGAGGCTTTGCGCGTGACTGGATTGGAAGTGCCCGTCCGCTCCGCCGACTTTATCACTCGCCTACCGATCGATCGCGCCTTTACCATGCGGGGGTTTGGCGCAGTGGTAACCGGAACGCTGATCGCGGGGGAAATTGCGGAAGGTGACGAGTTGGAATTGCTGCCCTCCGGAACCAGGGTCCGTGTCCGCGGCGTGCAGGTTCACGGATCACCGGTCGCGCGCGCGTCCGCGGGTCAGCGAACCGCGATTAACCTGGGTGGGGTCGAAGCCGCGTCGATCGAGCGGGGCATGATCCTGGCGCCGCCCGGCCGTCTCCGGCCAACGCTGGCTATCGATGTGTTGGTTAATCTACTCGAGAGCGCGCCGCGCCCGTTGCGCTCGCGACAACGCGTGCGAGTCCACATCGGCGCGGCGGAGGTTCTGGCCCGGGTGCGCGTGCTGACCGACGGCGGCGAAATCAAACCCGGGCAGAGCGGTCTGGTGCAGCTTCGGACTGAGACAGAGATCGTGGGCGTGCTGGGCGATCGTTTCATTCTTCGTTCTTACTCTCCGCAAGCCACAATCGGAGGCGGGTTGATTCTTGACCCATTTCCTTCCCGTCATCGAGCGCGCGATATCGCCGGCGCGCGCGCACGACTGGAGACGCTTTCGCGCAGAGATCGCGCACAGCAAGTTGGGGTGTTCGTCGCGGGCGCCGATCAGCAAGGCTTGCGCCGGGCGGACCTGGCGGCGCGCACAGCGTGGCGCGACGAAGTGATCGAGGCCGCGGCGAACGAGGCTTTAGCCGGCAAAACGATTATCGACGCCGAGGGAGTACTTATAGGCCGCGAACGATTTGATGAGCTGAAGCAATTGGTGCTTAAGGAAGTTGCCGCCCATCACCAGCGCGAGCCGCTCCTGCGCGGACTGGCCAGAGAGGTTTTGCGAGAGCGTGTGTTTGCCCACGCGCCGCTCGAAGTATTTCGCGGTGTTCTGGGAACCCTGGAAACGGAAGGGCATCTGGTAAGCGAAAAGGAAGTCGTACGTCTGCGCGAACATACGCGCGAACTTTCCAGCGCAGATTCGAACCTGCGCGATCGTCTGGAAAAGATTTATCAAGACGCGGGTCTGGCTGCACCCAGTCTGAACGAAGCCCTCGAGCGCGCCGGCGTCACGGCCCAGCAGGGACGAAAGATTCTGCAGTTGCTGATCGAAGCAGGCGTGCTGGTCAAAGTTCATGGCGAGATGTTCTTTCACCGTGCGGTGCTCGAAGATCTTACCCAGAAGGTGCGCGCGCACGGCGCGGAGAACCACGAGATCGACGTCGCGGCGTTCAAAGAGCTGACCGGCATCTCGCGCAAGTATGCGATTCCCCTGCTGGAATATCTGGATCGCCAACGCATTACGCGCAGGGAAGGCGACCGGCGGATTGTGCTGTGATTAGCAGGAAGGAGTGAATTTGGCGGCTTTGCCGCAGCACATAGCGGAAAGCCTCTGGCTTTCCGGCGAATATAAGATTTGTCCCTGGAGGCTCCGCCTCCGGTTAAGATTAGAGGCGTGGCCTCCCAAAATCTTCTGGCGAACGGTAAGCCAGAGGCTTACCGCCATCTGCGCCGACAAAGCCGCGATACTCAGCACTTTTAATATTCACCTCAAAGTTGTAAATTAGTCGAGTAATCCAAGGAAGGAAAATCATATGCGATTCATCACGTTGGTTTGTTTAGCACTGATTGTTACGATTGCGGGCCTGACAGCGTGTAATTCAAGCGAAGCGCTAATCTCGCAAACACCAAAAGGGTCGCCGACCCCGCAGCAACCTCCTCCGCCCGGTGACACTGCACGCCGCATCAAAGCCGCTGAGTTGCACGAGCTCTGGGAAAAAGGCGACGTCGTGATTATCGATACGCGTGGAGAGTCGGCTTATAAGGAAGAGCACATCAAAGGGGCGCTCTCAATGCCGGCCGGAACTGTACTGGCGCACCTCGAGGAGCTCCCAAAGAACAAGATGATCGTTGCCTACTGTACTTGACCAAACGAACATACGAGCGCCGGTGCGGTGGTCGAACTAAAAAGCAAGGGTATTGATAATGCGGCAGCGTTGTTAGGTGGTCTGGCAGCCTGGAAGAGCGCCAGTTATCCGGTCGAAGGCGATAAAGTAACGAAGTAGTACAGGCTGCAGCGTAGTACAGGCTGCCAGTCTGTACAGTAAACCAGGAGCACAGGCTGGCAGCCCGTGCTACATCTTAGGTCTGCGGCACCGGCTGCGGCTGTGCAAAGGCGGGCAGCGGTGTCAGCACTCGGCCGGAAGGTACGCAAAGAACAGGACACGGGGCATTACGCACGACGCGTTCAATCTCTGAACCCAGCGCCGGCGCGCCGCCAAACAACGAAGCGTGCACGCTGGTCCCAATGACAATCAAATCCGCATCGGTTTTGGCTGCCAGCCGGACAATCTCGGCGTATGGTCGTCCTTCCGCCACATGGGTTAGAACGCGTCCGTCAGCTTCCGAGGCAAACGTCTCCATCCGATCCTTGACCTCAGCGCGCATACGCGAGAGCGCGGAATGTGCACCCTCAGGAAACATCACCGATACCTGTTCGAAGTAATCGCCGATGACGTAAATTGCGTGCAGTTCGGCATTCGTGGCGCCAGCCAATTCGCGCGCCAGATGCGTAGCCGCGATGCATGACGGCCGCAGGTTTGTCGCCAACAGAATTCGATTGAGCCGAATTTCCGACCGCTGGCCGCGATGTTCGACAAAGTCGTGCTGAGGCGGCCTGAGCGTGAGCACCGGACAAGGCGCCTCTGCGATGATCTCTTCCGCGGTTGAACCCCATAATGCCCGTGACAGTCCTCTGCGTCCATGGGTCACGACCGTGACCAGATCGATGTCATAGTCCCGCACGGCTGTAGCGATTTCGTGTGAGGGTTCGCCCTCGACAATTACTGGTTCAACTTCCAATCCATCAAAGAGTGGGTCCGTGAGCAGATCTTTGACCTGACTGCGAATCTGACTTAACCATTGCGTTTCTTCGTCTTCGAGAAGACGCTCAGGCATCGTCATCAAGTTGGCGGGTACTTTGCCCGTCTGCACGCTGAACAAAACGATGCGACCGCCACCATGACGCGCAAAAGCGGCTGCATATTTCAACGCCGAACGCGCGTGTGGCGTAAAGTCGGTGGGGAAGAGAATGTTTCTAAAAGAAGACACGGCAGTGGTCAGTTGTTAGTCGTCAGCGGTCAGTACCTGTCGTTGAGATTGATTGAAGCGGAAGAGCGATCCACGAACTCACACGAATTAAGGCCTGGGTTTCGTGCCGTTTCGTGTGGTTAGTGGATCGCTTTTGATGCCGCATCATCGGCTGCCCTCTTAATAGAAATAGAAGAATGACGTCGCTGCAAAGGCCGGGCCCGGCGCGAAGCTGAGTTAAATAAAGACAACTGGCAACCAGCGACTGACGTAGGGCTAATTCCTAGATAACCTTTGTGCCGGCGATCCGATCCAGCTGCGGCAGGAAGCCTGAGCGAATCAGGATCTCTCTGCGCTTCCGCACGACCGAAAACAATTCGAGGGCGACCCGTTCGCGCACGCGCCGGGCATATTCGCCGGTGGCCACACTGTCAACCACGCGGCGCAACGCTTCACTTAGTCCGATAACGTAAGAGCTATCCGGCATCGCGCCGGTTAAGGTCACAATGGAATTCGCATAGGTGAATGCGCCCGTCATCGGATCAAGAAAAGTATAATCGTCGGACAGTTCCAAACGTGCCGCATTGAATAGCGTAGCGAAATCGGCGCCGGCCAACGCCCGTTCCACACCTCCAATCAATTCGCCGCTCGCTTTGACGATCGCGCTCAACTCGATTTCGTCCAACGGTTCCGGACTGGGGTGCTGATCGTTCGGGTCTGTGAGAGTTGGCAAGTCGAACGATCTCAACGATGACGCAGATTGAGTCTCTGGTAATGGCTCAGCTGTGGTCGCGGAGTCGGCTTCTGTCTCGGTATGGGCGTCCGGGGCGTAATGTTTTGGCAGGTCGTTCTCCCCACTCTTCTGGCCCCCGCCGGCTTCGTTTTTCGGCGCGTTCGTTTGAACGGCCACCGCTTCACCTGCTCCCTCGAAAACAGCGATGGTGCCAGGAGTTTCTCGCGCGCGCAGGACCAGACGATGGAGGGCGCCTTCTTCAAGAGTATCGGTGCCGGCCGCGCGATCGATCTCGTGGACCAGCGGGGTGCTCGAACCAGTCATAAAGATGTCGGCCGTGTAGTCTTTCAGTTCGACGCGGACACGGCCGATGAATCCGCGTTGCGACAAATTACGAAGCAAGGCCCAGAGATTCACGAAGGTCGTGTCGAGATTCTCGTACACGACGCGCGATTTCGATTCCGAGTTCATGAGGCATCAGTTTAAGGATTGCGGCGGAGCATAACAAGGCCAAAGTGAAAACGCAAAATCGAAGTGGCACAGACTTCAGTCTGTGATTCGAGGGCGGGCCAAACGTCAAGCACAAGTGTCAGAAGTCCGACCGTCAGGGAGGGCTCGCTGCTGAAGATGCCCTCCCTCACGGTCGGGCTTCCGACGGTCCGAATCAAAAAGCTTGAAACTTGAAACCTGAAACCTTACACTCCGCACGTTCTTTCGCGACCACTGAAAGATTGGCATTGAATTCAAAGTTCGGGAGGCACACCTTGCTTCGCGGAATCTTTCGCACAAAAAACCTTGACGATCTCCTGGCCGCAACACAGGAGGAAGGCCACAAACTCAACCGCTCGTTAGGCCCCATCAACATCACCCTTTTAGGCATCGGGGCGATCATCGGGGCGGGCATCTTTGCCACCGTTGGTACCGCTTCGGCAGGCGACGCTTCACGGCCGGGCGCGGGTCCATCTTTGATGCTCTCGTTTGCCATCACGGCAATTGTTTGTGCATTCACCGCGCTTTGCTATGCCGAGATGGCGGCGATGGTGCCCATCTCAGGGTCGGCTTATACCTACTCGTATGCGACTCTGGGCGAATTGGTGGCATGGATCATTGGTTGGGACTTGATCCTGGAATATGCGATCGGCAACGTCGCGGTCGCGATCAGCTGGGCCAACTATTTTCGATCGTTCATGCAGGATGCCTTTGGCATCAACATTCCCGACTGGTTGGCGACAGACTTTCGCACGGCCCGGAAAATACCCGGGTTGCTTGAAAACGCACCCCACATCTTTGGCAAACCCATAGTCTTCAACCTGCTTGCGTTTGGTATCGTGATGCTGATCACCGTCGTTTTGGTCTGGGGCATCAAGGAGTCCGCAGGATTCAACGCCGGGATGGTAATGATAAAGATTCTAGTGCTCTTGTTCTTTATCGGCGCCGCTTTCTATTTTGTCTCGCCCAGCACAATGGAAAAGAATTGGCATCCCTTCCAACCAAATGGATGGGGAGGAACATTGGCCGGCGCCGCCGTGGTCTTTTTTGCCTATATCGGGTTCGACGCGGTATCGACCGTGGCGGAAGAAACTAAGAATCCGGCCCGAGATCTGCCTATCGGAATCATCGCGTCACTTGTCATCTGCACGATCTTTTACGTCGTGGTCGCCGCCGTTTTCACTGGCCTGATTCCATATAACGAACTGGTGCGCCGTCTATCAACTGAACAAGCCGAGCCGCTGACAATGGCGCTCAATCACGTGGCTCCAAACGCGCGTTGGGCCAGCGCAGTCGTCGCTTTCGGATCGGTAATCGCGCACACTGCCGTCCTGTTAGTCTTTCAGTTAGGTCAGCCGCGCATTTTCTTTTCCATGGCGCGCGATGGATTGCTGCCACCGGTGTTTGCCAAAGTCCATCCCAAATTCAAGACGCCGCACGTCACTACGATCCTGACCGGAGTAATCGTGGGCGGCTTTGCGGCGGTGATGAGCATCGACGAAATGGTCGACCTGACTAATATCGGGACGCTGTTTGCCTTTGTACTGGTGTGTATCGGAATCACGATTCTGCGTTACAAAGATCCGCACCGGCATCGACCATTTAGAGTCCCACTCGGAGCATGGTTCTTACCAATGCTCGGCGCTGTGTCATGTCTCTTCCTGATGTATTATCTGCCGCCTACTTCGTGGTGGCGTTTTGTCGCCTGGCTGATGATCGGGCTATCCGTCTATCTCTCCTACAGCTATTCGCGTAGTAACATTGGACGCGGAATAAGGCCAGAAAAGACTCCGGGCTGGCTAATGCTGCTGGGACTGGGATCGTTCCTGATCGCGGTGGGGATTTTGATAGTTCCACACGACGCCTCAATGAATCAGCTGTTGCACAATGTGAGTTCCGGGTTCGCTGAAGGTCAGCGCACAATCATTGCTCTCGGTGCGATTGCGATTGGGCTAGTGTTATCAGCGTTGGCCGTGATTATGGGATTCTTGAAACGCGGGGTCGCTGAGTGAAGTAATTAAGTGGCACAGACTTCAGTCTGTGTTCCGATACCGACGAAACTGTCGGTGGTTTGGATCACAGACTGAAGTCTGTGCCACTACGCCCTTCGCTTGAGATCTTTGATGATTTCCCGGCTCGCATTCGCCCCGGGTGTTCCGGTCACACCGCCGCCCGGATGCGTTCCCGCGCCGCACAAATACAAGCCTTCGATCGGAGTCCTATATCTCGCCCAACCAATTAGCGGTCGAAAAGCGAATAGTTGATCGACGGACATCTCGCCATGATGGATGTGCCCTCCGCTGAGACCGTAGGTCTCTTCGAGGTCGAGCGGCGTGATCACTTTCCTGGCAACGATGTACTCGTTTAGGTTCGGCGCATAGTCTGAGAGCGTCTTAACTACAATATCGCCAAGCGCCTCACGCCGCGTGTTCCAATCTCCGTCCTTTAAATGATAAGGAGCAAACTGCGCGTGGATCGACATCACGTGTGCTCCGGCTGGCGCCAGCGCCTGATCCGTAAGCGAAGGGATCGTTATGTCGAGGTAGGGCTGGGGTGACATGTCGCCGTACTTGGCCGCATCAAATGCGCGTTCGAGATAGTCGATGTCTGGTCCGATATGAATACGACCCGAAAGCTTCTCATCTGAATCGCCGTTAGCAAGAGCAGGGAAGTGAGGCAATTCGGCCAGAGCGAGATGAACTTTCGCAACCGTTCCGATCGCACGGTAGTTCCTAATCTTGTTGAGAAAACTCGGATCGAATTCCGCCGGATCGACGAGCTTCAGAAGGGTTGTGCGGGGGTCAGCATTCGAGATCACTGCGCGGCCGGAAATCTCTTCTCCACTGGTTAAGACAACTCCTGTCGCTTTGCCATCTCTGACACTAACACTGGCAACCTCCGCGTTTGTCCGGATCTCTGCACCGTTTCTGGTAGCGATCTTGACGAGCGTCTGGGACAGCGCGCCCATGCCGCCTTTTATGAATGTCGTAGGTGCGATCGCATTTTCATCGGTAGCTGCCTGGAGTAATAGGGCCGCGCTGGTTCCGGCCGACCAGGGCCCGGCAAATGCCCCAAAGATGCCGCACGCCGCGACTATCGCTCGCAGAGGTTCAGTCTCGAACCATTCAGCGGCGAGATCAGCAATTGCCATTGGCCCATAACGCAGCAGGCGATATTCGTCCTTCTTCCCCAGACCGCGAATGGCGAGACCCAGTTTGCCGAGCCCCCACAGTTCCGCCCGGGCGAGCTTCTCGATATCCGGCGGCGTCATGGTGAGTAAAGGCGCCAGCGCGCGACCAATGCGCGCGAAGGTTGAGACAAACTCGGGATATGTTTTCGCATCCTGCGCCGAGACATTCGTCAATTCATCAGCGGTGCGCTTTGCATCTTCGTAAATGCAAATCGAACGGCTCTCAAGGAGTGGTGCAAAGACGCGAACGGCGGGTTTGATGAACTCGAGACCGTGACTTTTCAAACTAAGGTCTCTAATAACTTGAGGTGAAAGCGGTCCTGTGGTTTGGGCAAGTGTCGAGGCGCGAAAGCCCGGGTGAAACTCTTCAGTAACACACGCGCCGCCGGCAGTCCCTCGCCGTTCGAGCACGAGAGGTTTCAATCCGGCTTTGGCGAGATAGCTCGCCGTGATCAGTCCATTATGACCGGCGCCGATGATAATGATGTCGTGTGGCATTTCAAAGTAGAACAGGCAGCCTGCCTGTTCATTCCCCCGTCGAGGGACAAGAGGACAGACAAGCTGTCTGTCCTACTTCTTATCCTTTAAGATCTCCATGGCCGCATTTCTGCCGCTGGCGCCCATGATGCCGCCGCCCGGATGCGTCGCTGAACCGCACATGTAGAGGTTGCGAATTGGCGAACGATATTGAGCCCAACCGGGCGCGGGCCGTAGAAAGAAAAGCTGCTCGAGGGTAAGTTCACCCTGAAAGATATTTCCTTCCGACAGACCAAACTCGCGTTCCAGATCGAGCGGGGTTAAGACCTGCCGATGAAGAATGATGTCTTTCATATTCGGCGCGTGCTCAGCGATGGTATCGATCACGGTGTCGCCAAACTCTTCGCGTTTGTCGTCCCAGGTTCCTTCCTTCAAGTTGTAGGGCGCGTACTGAACAAAGCAAGACATCACATGTTTGCCCGGGGGTGCGATCGAAGGATCGGTCAGGCTGGGAATGACTATGTCGATGTATGGCCTCCGCGAGTAACGGCCGTATTTCGCGTCGTCATACGCACGTTCCATGTATTCGACACTCGGCGAGATCGAAACCGCCCCACGCAAGTGTGGGCCGGCGCCCGGCATGCATTTGAAATCAGGCAATGCATCCAGCGCCAGATTGACCTTGCCCGACGATCCGCGAAACTTATAGCGCTTGATGTCGTCAACAAAATCAGTTGGCAAATGCTCGGCGCCAACCATTTTCATAAAGGTCAGACGGGGATCGACGCTGGAAGAAATAATATCAGCGTGGATTTCATCTCCGTTTTCCAACACCACGCCTCGCGCTCGTCCATGCTTCAAAATAATCTTAGCGATCGGAGCTTCAGTGCGAATCTCGGCTCCGAATTCGCGGGCCGCATCGCCAATCGCGTTTGAGATCGAACCGGTCCCGCCGCGCGACAAACCCCAGGATCGAAAGGCCCCATCAATCTCACCCATGTAGTGATGCAGGAGCACGTAAGCCGTTCCCGGTGAACGCACGCCGAGGAACGTACCGATAATCCCCGATGCGGACATCGTCGCCTTCAGGACGTCGGTCTCGAACCATTGATCGAGAAAATCGACGGCACTCATGGTCATCAACTGCACCTGATTGTATTTGTCATCGGCCGAAAGCTTCTGAAATCGCCGGCCCATCGTTAACAGGTCCATCAAACCCTTCGGATTCAGCGAAGCCGGATCGGGCGGCGTCATGTTCATGACGGGTTTGACGAAATGGGCCATGTCGATCATGGCTTTGCCGTATTCGTCATAGGCTTCGGCGTCGAGCTTTGAATGCCGCGCGATCTCACGCCTCGTCTTCGCATGATCATTCACGCGCCACAGATGATCTCCGTTCGGCATCGGCGTAAAGGTGCCGTCGAGGGGCAGGATCTCGAGACCATGACGAGGAAGATCGAGCTCGCGAATAATCTCGGGGCGCAACAAAGACACGACGTACGAGCAAACCGAAAACTTGAAACCGGGAAAGACTTCCTCAGTCACCGCGGCGCCGCCCAGCACATGCCGGCGCTCAAGCACCAGCACACGCTTGCCCGCGCGCGCGAGGTACGCCGCGTTAACCAGACCGTTATGGCCGCCGCCTATTACAATGACGTCATATTTCCTGTTCATTCGTATGGCTATCACACTGCCGAAAAATATATTTTGGTTAATTGGGTAAGCGCGTTTTCAGATCCACGTACGTCCCCATGGAGATAAGCGTCGCCAAGTTTCCGTGGTCGGTTATAGCGCTCATTAGTGTTGCTATTTGGCGCGGTGCCTTGTAGCTCGTCTACTGTTTCGACCCTACTGGCGTACAAAACAATCCAATTCTCTATTGCGTGAGTCGCAAACAGGTTGGCGCTAATCCAACCCCGCAACGATGGGTTCCAGAGGTTCGTGGGACCATACTCAAAGTCTAACCAATAATAATCCTCATCTTCATTAGACGGATACAACGCTATATTGTTCGCCACGAGTTGCAGCAACCGGTCTGTAGATCGAAGGAAATACCAAGTGAACTCCAAGAAGACC
>JAWWPL010000059.1:0-5283 GCA_033850605.1 Blastocatellia bacterium
GATTGCTGGGAACGCGGACGTCCCGTCCGCACGAGCGTGAAGTTCGAAGCGCGAAAAAGTTGGCTGTCTTCGTTATCGGGATTAGCTCGCCTTCGGACCGGATGCGGACGAGACGTCCGCGTTCCCAGCCTTGACTGGCCTCGTGATGACGGATACGGGCTTATGCGATGAAGAGGGCGGCAGAAAAAGTCTTAGCTGAAAGCGGAAAGTCGGCAGTCTCGTGAACTGCCGACCTTGATTCTTGAAAAAGTGGTGAGCCGAGCAGGACTCGAACCTGCGACCCACTGGTTAAAAGCCAGTTGCTCTACCGACTGAGCTATCGGCCCACATTCTTGTCTCAACGATTGAAATTGCCGGTGAATTCTACCTAACGCGGAGTGCAAAGTCCAAAGCACGAATTTTGCTGAGCGAGTCTTTATCCTTGATTTCTTAGTGAGGACGAAAGATGAGATCAGTACCTGGAGCGGTAGACCGGGTTCTTAAAGCTGCGCGATGTTACCCGGTCGCTACTGCTCCCGGTACTGACCTCATCCTGCGCATCGCAGAGTTACCTGCGCAGCCAGCCCCCCAGAGTTGAATTCTGGACTATGATCGTTTGCGAACGTTCAGGCCCCGTCGAGACCAGTCCAATTTCGACATCGATCTTATCGGAAAGAAAATTGACATAGCTGCGGGCGTTTGGAGGCAGTGCGGCGAGGTCCGTCATCCCCAGAGTGGAACTCTTCCACCCGGGCAGTGTCTCGAAGATGGGAACTACGCGTCGCAGATCTTGCGACACGGAGGGCAGCGATTCACAGCGGCGGCCATCGAGTTCATAACCTACGCATACTTTAATTTCATCCAGCGCGTCGAGGACATCGAGTTTTGTGAGGGCGACTGAAGTAAACCCGTTGATCTCTGCCGCATAGCGGGTGGCGAACGCATCAAACCAACCGCAACGGCGGGGCCGGCCGGTGGAGGCGCCATACTCGCGGCCGCGTTCGCGAATCAGTTGTCCCATCTCAGCTTCGCCGTCCAGCATCTCGGTGGGGAAGGGGCCTTCACCTACACGGGTCGTGTACGTGCGAACAATCCCCAATACTCCGGTTAAGTGTTTCGGCGCGAGACCGGTACCGACCAGGGCTCCGCCAATAACTGTGCTCGACGAGGTCACGAACGGGTAGGTACCATGATCGACATCAAGCAGGGTTGCTTGTGCGCCTTCCAGCAAAATCGTTTCGCCGCGAGCCGCCGCCTGGTTAAGAAAATGGCTCGTGTCGCAAAGGAACGGCGCCAGACGCTCAACCATCGCAGTCGTCTCGTCAAAGATCGCATCAGCATCGAGCGGTTGGCCGCCATACGCCACGATGATCCGATTGGCATCTTCCAGATTCCGCTCAATGCGCGATCGCAGTACTTCGGAAACCAGAGCATCGGCGACGCGAATGCCGCGGCGGCCAACCTTATCTTCATACGCGGGACCAATGCCGCGTAGCGTGGTCCCGACTTTTTCGTTTCCGAGCCGCTCTTCGCTGGTGTGATCCAGGGCGCGATGATAGGGAAGTATGAGGTGCGCGCGTGAGCTGACCTTAACCCGCTCAGGGGTAACGCTGATGCCCTGCGCCATTAGCCGATCGGCTTCCTCGAAGAAAGCTTTCGGATCTATCACCATGCCATTGCCGAGGACGCAGGTCTTTCCCGGATGCACTATTCCCGAGGGCAGCAAGTGAAGCACAAAAGATCGATCGCCTATCTGGACTGAGTGACCGGCATTGTGACCACCCTGATAGCGCGCCACAACGTCGAACCGCTCAGCGAGCAGATCGACAATCTTGCCTTTGCCTTCATCACCCCACTGGGCGCCAATGACTGCGATGACCATAGTAGATAGAAGAAGTCAGAGAACAGCGGTCAGACGTCGGAGTTAGAGCCCACCCGGCCTTTGAACACAAAACAGGCGCGGCTGTGTCAATCACACCGAAGCCGCGCCCGCTACTTCCAGGTTTACGCCGCGGTCGTAGCCGCGACATGCTTATCCAGCATGCGCGAAATCGCCTGTTCGGAGGTTGCGCCGACCACGCGCTCTTCTTCTCTGCCGTTCTTGAAGAGGATCAGAGTGGGAATACCTTTGATGCCGAAGCGTTGCGAGACCGAGGGATTGTCATCAACGTTAAGCTTTACCACGCGCGCGGTGCTGGCGTACTTTTCGGCCACAGCCTCGACCGTGGGCGCGAGCATACGACATGGCGCGCACCACGCCGCCCAAAAATCCACCAAAACCGGACGATCCGATTTCAATACGTCATTTTCAAATGTACCGTCACTGGTTTCCTTGACATGCTCGCTCATTAAATTTGAACTCCTTAGGTGTTACGATTTTTCAATTCCATCTAACGCGAAGTTTGAACCTGATTATGGCTGGCGCCGGTGATTTCATGGTAAAGCTCGAGATACCTTTTTGCCGCCGCCGACCATGAATTGTCAGTGATCATTCCGTTACGTTGTATCTTTGCCCAAATATCGGGCTGAGTATAAAAGTAAATCGCTTCTCGTATTTTTTCAAGCATAGCCGGGGCCGAATAGGGTCCGAACTTAAAACCATTGCCCTTATTGGCCATTACGTCATAATTCTCGACGGTGTCATCCAGCCCGCCGGTTGCCCTGACGACCGGAACCGTACCATAACGCATACTGTACATTTGATTCAGCCCACAGGGCTCGTACAGCGAAGGCATAATAAAAATGTCAGCTCCCGCTTCGATCTGGTGGGCCAATGGCTCTCCGGCATAGCCCTTATAAATACCGACTCGATGAGGCGCGGTGTCATGCCAGCTTTGCAGGAAATCTTCATATTCCCGCGCGCCTGCCCCGAGGGCGACAAAGAATGCACCGGTTTGCAGAATTCCCGAGGCGGCCTGCCTGATGAGGTCATAACCCTTCTGACTCACCAACCGGGAGATGATTGCGATGACGGGGCGGGCTGGTTCTTCGGGAAGACCAAAGCGCCGCAGTAAATCGAGTTTACATTCTTGCTTGCCCGTCAGATCGTCGGCCGAAAAGCGAGCCGCGATGTCGGGGTCAGTCTCGGGATCCCAGGTCTCGTAATCGACGCCATTCGTGATTCCCACCAGCCGATCACTGCGCGCCCGCATCAACCAATCAAGACCGTAACCCTGCTCAGGCGTTTGAATCTCGCGAGCGTAGCGTGGGCTGACAGTCGACACTGCATCGGCGGCGATGATCCCGGCTTTGAGGGCCGACGCGGCGCCCTGCAACATGAAATCTGCGCTGTAGTCGGAAAAGCCGAGCCACCAAAGGTCCGCCGGATTGAATCCTCCCTGATAGGCAAGGTTGTGGATTGAAAAAAGGGTGCGGGTGTTGGCGAAAAACTCTTCTTGCCGGCGGCGTGCTCGCAGTTCGACGGCGGCAAACCCGCAAGGCCAGTCATTGCAGTGAACGACATCCGGCGCGCTGCCCAGACGCCGGAGCAGAGCAATCGCCGCGCGGCAAAAAAAGGCAAAACGTTCGAAGTCGTCTACTTCACCGTAAATCTTACCGCGATCGAAATAGAAGGGAGCGTCAATTAGATAGGTCGGCGCCTTCAGTGCTTCGCTGCGCCATACACGGATCAGTGGACGTTTCCCGCGCCACTCAACTTCGAGGTCTTCTATGAATGTGCCGCTAAGCAGGCCACGGTCAACCTGGGCGTAAAGCGGGGTAATCAGGAAGGAATCAGCGCCTTCAGCGTGCAGGGCCTTCGTCAGCGCGCCGGAAACATCGGCAAGGCCGCCGGTCTTGGCGAAAGGGACGGCTTCGGATGAAAGGATGGCAACGCGCACTGATGTTATCGAAAAGGCCGGCGATGTGAAAGCCTCTTATCTCGCTTCCTCTCGCAGTTTTTCTTCCAGGAAGATTCTATCCGGTATGTTGTCGCGGTAAGTTTGCTTCATTTTGAGGAGCATCCTTGCGGAGGCGAATGGAATTGAAACGCCTTCAATAACTTTTATTTCGATACCGCTGATAACCTCGTCGTAAGTACCGCCGCAGGCCGATAACATGAGGGCGACCACGATTTCATCGGCCACGCGCACGACGAGGTATTCGTCGAGATCTGTTTCGGCTAACTCTTTGACGGATTTGTCAGGGAGAATTTCCAGGGCTTTCAGTACTCTGCTTTGGTTAGCACGCGAGCTCTCAAGCAGGAGGTCAATGTCTTCGGTAGCGCGGAGAAATCCCTGTTGAATAATCGCCATGCCGCCCACCACAACATAGCGGGCGTTCGCGGCGTTAAGAGCCGCGCAAAGCGTCGCTAGGTCGTTTTGTTCCGGTGATCTTGGCGGAGCTTTCTCTTCCACTCCTCAAATTCCTCGTAGGTCTTGAAACGGAAGATTCCTCTGGGGCTGACGGGCCTGCCAAGTAGTAAATTAGCAGTTCTTTGTAATCGGTCGAAGCGCGTCCAGTAGGGCGGAAGGTTCCTGCCGCCGACTACTTTCATTGTTTTTGAGGTCGTGGACATTGGCCCAAGCCGTCCTACGTTTGCATCGACGCCAGAAATTCGGCGTTAGACTTTGTCTTTTCTAGTCTTTCCAGCACAACTTCCATCTGCTCAGTAGGCGAAAGCGGGTTCAGCACCCGACGCATCACCCAGACGCGGCTCAGGTCTTCCTTGCTGATGAGCAATTCTTCCTTGCGCGTTCCTGATCTCTGCAAGTCGATGGCGGGGAACAGGCGCTTGTCACTCAGCCGGCGGTCAAGATGGATCTCGGAGTTGCCGGTGCCCTTGAACTCTTCGAAGATCACGTCGTCCATGCGCGAACCCGTGTCGATGAGTGCCGTGGCGATGATCGTCAACGAGCCGCCCTCTTCAATGTTGCGCGCGGCGCCAAAGAAGCGCTTCGGCCTCTGCAGTGCGTTTGAGTCGATACCGCCTGAGAGAATCTTGCCGCTGGGCGGCACCACGGCATTGTGCGCGCGCGCCAGGCGCGTGATCGAATCCAACAGGATCACTACGTCGCGCTTGTGTTCCACCAGGCGTTTGGCCTTTTCAATTACCATGTCTGCGACCTGCACGTGACGCGTGGGTGGTTCGTCGAAGGTCGAAGAGATCACTTCACCCTGGACCGAACGCTGCATGTCGGTGACCTCTTCGGGCCGCTCGTCAATCAGCAGCACAATCAGCGTTACTTCCGGATGATTCTGGGTAACCGAATTAGCGATGGCCTGCAAAAGCATGGTTTTGCCCGTGCGCGGCGGCGAAACGATCAAGGCGCGCTGACCTTTGCCCAGGGGCGTGACCAGATCGAT
>JAWWPL010000096.1:0-8593 GCA_033850605.1 Blastocatellia bacterium
CGACCGTTTGCGGCTTTGCCGCCTGATGTGCGGAAAGGCTATGCCTTTCCGAGTGCGTATTCTCTTAAGTTTCCGCGAGGCTACGCCACGCGCCGGAGGCGTAGCCTCCTTATTCAGTTCGGCCTGACGGAAAGCCGGAGGCTTTCCGCACCTCAAGCGGCAAAGCCACAGCCGAAAGGGGCTTTCGCTCCTTCTCGTCCCGATTAACTATTCACGATTTACTAAACCAAATGATCGGATTCGATAGGAGCGCCCTCGCCGCCGGCCCCGACTTGTCGGGACTCGGCAATCAAAATGTGAATCGTGTCGTGCGGCGATTCATGACGAAGGTCTTCCGGAGCATCCTATCAAAATTTCGAATCAGACAAGTCATCTACTCGTCCGTCGTATTGAATACGAAGACGAATCTTAACAAAGGCCTTTAGGAAGGCGCAAGTCAGTAAACCTGGGGAGCGCGGACATCCTGTCCGCCAGAGCGCGTAGCGCGAACAACCTCCAGAAATAATCAAGTCAGCGGCTGAGCGGGCGTCGCCGGCTGGCGGACAGGATGTCCGCGATCCGTCCCGGTGAAGAGATACGCTAGTATATGTGCCCGGATCATCTTTGCACTCAGTTTTCATCTGGAGAAAATGAGAAGTTGACGCGCGATTTCAGGTCGAATTGGAAGTTCTATGCAGGGTTGTAGAGTGCTCGGCCAATCCCAGCCCTTGCGCCGCGAACGAGATTCGCTTCGCCCTCTGAACGCCGGCAAAAAAAGCTGTAACTTCAAACAACCACCCGGCGTCTGAGCTAACGACTAGCGTTTTTTCTCAGGATTTCGGGCGGAAGAAGTTGACTTATGCGCCCGTAGCGTCCCCCCAATGTACCTGTCCCTGGCATCACCTGCCTCAGATGCCTTGTTCTCTAAGTTAAGAACCGGTCTGCCTAATCGTCGGTTACGACGCGATCGACAACGCGATGAGAACCTCTCCCGGTATTCTATTCAGCACTGCGCGCTCCGGCTTGCGCGGGCGACGCGGCCTGATGCTTTTAAGCCTGCTCGGAATAATCGCCACGTTCATGTCCGGTTTTGGACTTGCCATCCTGGTTCGCCCACGATCGCAAGCTCAGTCCACAGTGGTTCCCCCGACCGATTTTCGCGTCAACTTACCTGAGGGCATAACTACAATCACGATTACCGATCCCCGATTGGAAAATGATCAGCTGGCCCGGTTCGTCGTTGAGCGGCGTGGAAACTCAATCGCCGGGCTTCCTGAAATCCGGAAACAGATTGCTCCTCGCGCAAGACTCAGCCTGGCTGACGCCGAGTTCTTTCGTCGCGAACTCACCGCTGTGACCTCGCCCGCTGATTCCGTCTGGCAGCGCGCGACTCGAATTCGAAATTGGCTGGGATCCAGTCAGCATCGCACTTCTCTGCCGGGACTCGCGACCCGCGTGCCGCGCGAGGCCTACCTGCAAATGCGCCAGGGCAAACCCGTGCTATGCGGCAATCTGGCCGAGATCTACGTTGCGCTCTGTGAAAGCATGGGTCTGGTAGCGCGGACCGTCGGACTCAGTTTGATGGTTCGCGATGGGAAGTTCGGCAGCGACACACATGCGGGCGCCGAAGTGTGGATACCGGAAATGGGCGGGTGGATTTATCAGGATTCAACCTTTAACTGTTATTGGGAGATCGATGGCAAACCTGCCAGCGCGCTGCAACTGCACGATGCGCTGATGGACGGGCGCGCAATTAAACTTGTCTCACCTGATTCCAGAGCCGAAAGCCTGGTCCGAAACTATTACGTGGATCCCCGGTTTTTCTTTCGGCACATTTCTTATGAGTACAAGGCCGGCGGTCCGCTGCTCTACTATGTTGATGGAAGGCTGGAACCGCTCAACCTGCGCGATCATTACTGGTTCCAGACCAGCGATCGCGCAGTTCTCGAGGCTCTCGATACGAACGGCAACACTGTCGTTGAACAGCGCGCTGAACTGTCGCCCGGCATCTTCATCCAATTGATCGGTAACGCGCTTTTCATTAGGGACCGGCGCGATGAAAATCGCGGCATCAGGGTGCGTTCATCGAGCAGCACCGTTGAGGTCTGCGCTTATGAGCACTGGCGTGCTGAAGAACTGGGGATATTTGAAGCCAGGAACCTGGTCAGTAATGGCTCGTTCAACGTCACAGGAAAATCACAGGGAGTCGCCGAAAGCTGGTCGGTAGCCGGCCCGGTTGAAGTTTTGAACGCTATGGGCGGTCAAGGCATGGCGGCTCAGGCCGGCGGAAAGCTGTGGCAAAGAATCGAAGTACAACCGGGTCATCGATACCTGATGTATGCAAAACTGAGCGTCTCTCGCGGCACGCTGGCGTGGTCATTGGCCGACGCTGCGAGAGGGATGGATTCAAGAGGCGTGATTACCCCTTCGCTCATGAGCGAAGTGCTTTCGGACGTGGTTGAGAGCCGGAGCGGTTATCTTGATGTATCGTTTGAATTGCCGGTAGCGGGAGGTTTCCGAGTGATGGATGTGATCGTGGTTGAGATCCCGCCCGATGGTTTCGAGAACATGCAGCGCGTGGCAAGAACGATCGCATCCGCTCAGTAGATTCCGCCTTTTGTAAATCCACCGAGGCTACAATTCGACCGGCGTCTATAGAGCCCGCGATAGTCTCGATCAAGGAGCAATCGAGAAATGTGGCGGCTTAACGGCGGGTGTCTTTGAACGCGGAACATCCGGCCGCGGTGTGCGTCGCTTTGGTATATCGGCTTTCCGGATAGGCTCTACTGAGCCAGTCGCCGAATTCCTAGCGCCGGCTGGTTTGACACGCGGCGTGTCAATGCCCTGGCGAACCACCGGCGTACCGCTCGAGTTATTCCTGGTACTCGCTTTCGCAAAGTCCAATACCGAGGCCTTTGAGTCAAACCAGCGACCAGAAGCATAGAACGCTCCCGCTCCCGCAGATAAAACGATCGCAAGTACAGCCGCGACTACGCCCGGGTGACGGCCCTGCTTTGGAACCAACCAGTTAGTCGTATTCGGCTTCAGTATCGAGTAGCTATCGAAGGGATCGAAGGACGTGCCGGGTGCTTTCGCGACAACCATCGTGTTGAGAGTTGCGTCATTGCGGGATTCACGAAGTGAAGGATTCGCGATCGTCTTCCTTGCGGGCGCGTCTCCGCGACCGACCTGCCGCAGGGCGTCACGAAATTCGCTGGCATCCGCGTAACGATCTTCGGCGCTCAGTGCCATCGCCCGGTATAGGATTGCCCCAATCTCGACGCCGACGGCGGGATGAACTTCATCGGCCGGTGTCAGAGGATCGGGCTTCGAATTGGCCAGCGCTCCGGCGCGCGTCAAAGCATCGGGAGGTTTGACGCCGGTCAGCAAATGATAAAGTGTAGCGCCCAGCGCATAGATATCGCTCTGCGGGCTGGTGCCCAAATCCTGTATCTGTTCCAGAGGCGAATAGCGCCGGGTATACCCAAAGATGCTGGTGGAAGAGTTGTTGCCCGATAAATCCGTCGTCTGCGTCTTCGCCAGGCCAAAATCCAGCAGAGCAATCTGGCCGTTCGCCGTTACTTTCAGATTGTGAGGCTTGATATCGCGATGAATTATTTGCCGGTCACGCGTATGCAGATAGATGAGCGCATCGAGTAGTTGATCGGCCCAGGCGATCACCTGAGTTCGGGGAAACGGTCCCGGCTGTTGGGACATAATAGCCGCCAGATCGGCGCCCGCGATAAATTGCATTACCAGGAAGGCCCGGTCGCCCTCAGTAAAATAATCGCTGACGCAGGGCAGCGCCGGATGATTCAAGCCCGCCAGCAGACGCGCTTCCTGCTCGAATTGACGCCGCAGACGCTCGTCGACTGAGAAAGTCTCTTTCAGGGCTACAATCGCATCCAGACGCTGATCGACTGCTTCATACACGGCGCCCATCCCGCCTTTTCCCAATGGCCGAATTATTCGGTAGCGACCCTGCAGAATAGCGTTGGGCGCTAGCATTAGCATGCGCGTATCGAGATTGCGTCCGGGGACCGTGGCCAATATGTTTTCCATTTCGGGTGAATAGCAACGTCAAAAACGTTGCTGTTCAAGACATCATTCGACTGATCTAAACCAGACGAAACGGGGCGGTGCTTTCAGATTACGGAGAGGAGCTGAGGCCGACAGCATTAAGGCTGTCTGATGACGGGAAGTTCGAGGCTCGATTAATGCAACTTCCTCGTCTTTGAATATACGCTACCGTGGAACATAAATACAAGACCCCAGTACCCTTGCGGCAAACGTTAAGAGCCGGCACCCCGGCAACATACAAGATTTTTCGCAAATCACCCTTGCACAAAAAAGCAGCCCGCCGGTCTTGACCGTGGGCTGCTTGAAGGTTCAAAGCAAATACCGAGCAATTACCTCTTAAGGACAAGTGCCGTTGATGGTGTAAGCGACTCCTGAGTCCACGGCGATGCTTCCGCTTCCCTGATCGTGCGGGACGGTGACCTTGGCCGTAGTCATTGTCGTATTGCCCCAGCTATCTCTGACTCGGAAGGTAATGGTGTAAACGCGACCATTGCCATTACCGTTGCGATCCTGCCTCAACTGCACCGACTTACAATCAGCAGCGATAAGGATGTCGCCGCTGGTACTGGCGCCTTCGTCGCTGGTAACTTTTGAAATCACCACGCTGTTGAGATTCACGCTCGAATCGCACCCATCGCTGGCGCTGGCCACAAGGTCCGCCACGTTGACCGTGCGGTAGCTCTTGTTTACCGGCCACAGCGAAATCGTGTTGCCATTAAGCGTGATCGTGGGGACCGATGTGTCCACGATTGTCAGCGATCCTCCACCATTGGCTGAACCGAAATTCACATCACCAGGATAGAAATAAGTAATAGTAAATGGAGAGCCGACCGGCGTCAGCGAACCGGTAGCGAAACTGCTGCTAAAGCTGCCATCAGCCTGAATCATCGCGTTCTGAGTCACGCCGTTAAGGGTTATCGCCACACTGCCCGATGGCACCAGTCCGCCGAACAAGATTGTTCCGGACAAAGTGGTATTCGGCGTGCTGCATTCGATGGTCGGCGAACTTAGATTGCTGAAGGCGGGTGACACCTGCCCGACGATCAGCGAGTTCGTCGCATTACTCGCCAGATAAGGAGCATCGCCCGCAAAACTGGCGCCCACGCCGGTCGGGTAAGTGCCCGCGTTGATACCGGTCAGGCTCACGTTCGAAAGCGACGCCACGCCGGATCCGTCCGTGACGGCGCTGCCCGCGCTATTTCCGTTGAGACTGAAATCGATCGTCTTGCCGCTCAACGGAGAAACGCCGTCAGTTAATGTCGCCGAAAGATTGACGGTGCCCCCGTAGGAACCGCTCGCGGAAATGGTTGTCAAGCTTGTGGGCACGGTGTTGCTGTAGCACACCGTGACGTCGTTTAAGACTGGTGTCGAACTGCTGCTGCTCGTCGTCAGGAAAGCCTGGTACTTCAAGTAGCGCAGCCCGTTGAATTGAGCCAGCGACGCGCCGCTCGTGGTAAAGAAAGTTGCCGCGGTGCTGTCCGGTCCGACAAAGTTGAAAGGACCCGTGGAACTATTGCTGCCCGCTATTTGGAATTTCACCGCAGTGCCTGCCGGCGTTGCAGCATTCCACGACAGAGTCGTCCAGGTAACCGTGCCGCCGATATGCGGGTTCGCATCCTTGGCGCCCGAGATCAAGTTGCCCGCCGATGCGAAGCCGACATTCATAAAGGTCCTGAATGACAGGTCTCGAGCGGTTCCCGAGGTGGCGGGGATAATCCAGGTGCCGCCACTGTTCGCCGAGCTCACTCGATTGCCGTTCGCATAGGCGCCCGCGGTCGTGCTGAAAATGCCCGCGTAAATCCCGGTACGATTCGTGACCAGACGGATTGTGTAAGCATAGGTTGTCCCCGCCGTAAGCGTGGCAGGGCTGGAAAACGTAGCCGGATAAAAGGCCGAGGCCCCGCTGGAGAAGCCCGGAATAACCGTCGAGGCGAGGACAGTGCTGGTCGGCAATCCGCCGCTCGTCGTTCTCACGTCAATCGTGATCGGTTGGTCCGTCCCGGAACAGCCGGAGCAGAAAAGCCTGAGATCGATTCTGGTCAGACTACCGCTAATGGAAGGGACAAAGGTCTGGCCCAACCAGTTTGTGCTGTCAAAGCCGTTGCCGCTGCCGCTACTATTCAATTGCTGCTGATCGAGATTCTCAGGACTCACAAGCTTAACGTCGCCGGGAGTCGAGTTCAGATCAACGTTTGTCTGGACTCCAGTCAGGAAATCCGATTGTGTCGTATCGGTAAAGCAAGCGCTGTTCGCGCCGGGACTCAATACGAAGTTCTGCGATGTTATTGCGCCTTCGTTGACTACCAGGCTGTTAACAGAGCTGGAGGTGTAACCAGGGAAGCTGGCGGAGATGTTTGGATAAGTACCAGCCGGAAGATTTGCGATCGAATAGAAACCGCTCGAATCGGTGGTTGCAGTTCGGCTTCCGAGCGCAACGGTCGCGCCGTTAATTGGACCGCCGCCAGAGTTCGATGTGACTGTGCCGTGGACACTGCCGTTCCCGATCGTTGTGCACTGGGGCAGATTAAACGATC
Organism: Blastocatellia bacterium; assembly: GCA_033850605.1. GTDB lineage: Bacteria > Acidobacteriota > Blastocatellia > Pyrinomonadales > Pyrinomonadaceae > UBA11740. Next base: position 6,594 of record JAWWPL010000096.1, read on the forward strand.
CAATCCGAGTGTGATGGTCTAGGCCATCGACGGGATAATACATGTTGGTGTACCAGAACGTGCACCCGTCCGGATCCAGAGTCATCGCACTATAGTCACCCCACCGAGTACAAGGCGCGCCGCCGCAGTTTCCTGTTTGTGTTCCGGCGCCCTGAATCAACACCTGTTCTGTTTGACTGAACGTATTGATTGGATCGGTAGCCAATCGGCCGGCGTACTTAATCGCAGGTTTTGTAGTCGCGCTCGATGTGCTGTAGCCGATCGCCATGTTTCCCGCCCGGTCAACCCCGACGCTGGGCATGAAACGAGATATGACGTTGGCGCCATCGGGGTCAAACGTCGCTGCCTGAGTGATGTTTGCGCTTACGATCCCGCCCGTAACCGGCACCTGATAGAAGCGAGGCGCGGCCAGTCCAGTGAAGGGACCAACCGTGCTTCCACGACGCACAGTGTGCGACGCCCAAAGTGACTCAACACCTCCAAGGTTGGTGTACTGGGTCTGCATCATTGCTCGAGTTGCCAGAACGTCAAGATTATTACCACCAAGTGAAAAGGCGCTGGGAACAGGCGAGTTGGGCCAACTAGTCGACGCAATCGGAAGGTCTGGCCCGGTAAACGTAGACGTAGTGATCTTGTTCCAGTCAACGTGAAACTTGTAGACGGACAGTGCATTCAGAAACGAGCTGGTCGAAAGGAAATAATTCGGCGTGCCTGGGGGCGGTGTGCCGGTTTGTAGCCGAGCGTTACTGGGGATCACAGTAGCGTCACTGCCCGGGACGTTAAAGGAAACTGATTGAATCGAAGCAGCGCCCGCATACATCTGTGCTTTGTTGAGCACCCACGCACGGGCACCCTGGAATGTTCCACCGGCTGGGAAAGCGAACATGTTCGCCGACATGTATATGCCGTCCGGCCAGATACCAAACTTGGGATAGTCGTTGAGAAAATCCGTTATGTGCAGCGAATAAAAATTCCAGCCGCCCGCTACAGGATCGCCGGATCGCGATACCGCAAAACACTGATAAGCCCCGGGCGGGCTAACGACGGCGCCGCCCGAAAGTTGGAACGCGAAGTCAGTTACAACCCAACGATCTTCGAACGTGTCGTACAGCACAACCGGATCACCAAAATTGTTTGTGTCGCACAGATTGCCGAAAGCACCCTGACTCATGAGGGTGTTAAAGGTGAACGAGGCGAGCTTATTACCCGCTTTGTCATAGACTCCAAGTGACGTATTAATTGCCTGGATGTAATGATTCGGACCGACGTCGCCAACTGTATCTGGCGGATGTCCGTTGCCATTAAGGGGAAAGGAGAGCCCTTCGAAATTAGTGTTTGGCGGCGGCGCCGGCGCGCTTAGATTAGTCGGAGCCTGCGGCGCCGTCACTTCATTCTGGTCAGGCGCCTTCCCACCGGGCGGCACAAAAAGCGTCGGGTTCAGTTCCGGCAGTTCGCGCTCGGGGCGCTCAGCTTTAACCGGCTTGTCATGCGGAAGCTCGCGCAGATCGCCCGTGAATGTTCGCGCCTTTCGGAGTTGCCATTCTCTGGGTCGGCCGTCGCCGCGTCCTCGCCCTCGAACTTCTTCCTGCGAGTTCTGTAGGTTTTTATCCTGCTCCTGTTGGTCGAAGCGTGCAGACTTGCCCTTCGATTTGCTTGAGGTAGTGCGAGCCCGAGCAGATTTTCCCGGTACTCGAATCGCAGTCGCGGGTTTTGCGGCCGACCCCTCGCGGAAAACATTTTTGTCCGTCTGGGCGAGAGACAGCGTCCCAATCGCCATCGCCGCTGCGGCGACAGCAAAAGCAATGAGAACGGTCAACCGACCGCTTCGATGTGTCAACAACAACTTTTGAAAATGAGTGCGGGCAGAGTGCGACTTAGTCCGGTGCTTCTTATTCATAGGGGGAATTTTTCCTTCTCCAGGATTCGCTAAACGATTTGTAGTGATCAGAAAAAACCTTTTGCTAAAAGGTTCGATGCCGGCGGATTAAGAAAGGGGGTTG
>JAWWPL010000106.1:0-10441 GCA_033850605.1 Blastocatellia bacterium
AACTTACGAAGTCGGCGAGGTTGACGGTGTGAGTTTCATTGCCAGCGAATTTATCGAAGGTGAAACTCTGCGTCAGGTCCTGGTGCTACGCCAGCCGAGTACGCGAGAAGCACTCGATCTGGTTACTCAAATTGCCAACGCGCTTGCGGCCGCGCACGATGCGGGCGTCATCCACCGGGATATCAAGCCTGAGAACATCATGCTCCGGCCGGATGGCTATGTGAAGGTACTCGACTTTGGGGTTGCCAAGCTGAACGGGCCCGTTTTGTTTTTGCCGGCGAATCCAAATGCTACGAGTCCCGGCATGTTGATTGGCACCGCGCGGTACATGTCGCCGGAGCAGGCGCGCGGCATCGATGTTGACGGTCGATCCGATCTCTGGAGTTTAGGTGTCGTTTTCTATGAGATGCTAGCTGGCCGATTGCCTTTTGAAGGAGCAACACCGAGCGACTGCATCGCGGCGATCCTCGAGCGAGAACCACCACCGGTTCAATCGTACAGGCCGGACGTTCCGGCTGAACTGAGCTGGAGCGTGAGGAAGCTGCTGCGCAAGGATCGCGACGAGCGTTACCATACAGCGAAAGAATTGTTGGGCGATCTGCGCGAGTTTCACCAGCAGTTCGATGGTCAGGCCCCGTTTGATCACACCTTGACGCGACGCGGGGCGAGAAAACATCTCCGGCGCTCAGGGCCCGCGGCGAAGACCATAGGCGTTTCGAGATACTTCGACAGGTATAAATGGGCTGGCGCCGGTCTCCTGGCGATTGCGATATTGATGGCCATCGTCGCAGTGAAATATTTGCCGGTCAAAAACCAGTCGATTGATTCGCTGGCGGTATTGCCCTTCGTCAACGCCGGCGAAGATCCTAACTCAGAATACCTGGCCGATGGCGTCACCGAGAGTTTAATCAACAGCCTCTCGCAGGTACCAAACTTGAAGGTGATCGCGCGCAATTCAGTCTTTCGCTACAAGGTTTCGGGTCCAAAGGGCGCTGTTCCGGATCCGCAAAAGGTTGCGCAGGAGTTGGATGTCAAAGCGGTGCTAATTGGCCGCGTCCTGCAACGCGGGGACAACTTGTGGGTGAGCGCCGAATTGGTTAACGCGAGCGACAGTAGTCATATCTGGGGGACGCAATATAATCGAAAAGTGACTGATGTGTTTGCCGTACAGGCACAGATCGCCCAAGACATTTCGGCGGAGCTGGGTGCAAAGTTGGCGGGCGAGTCGCAGCCCCAACCTCGGAGCCGAGTTACCGGGAACCTGAAGGCATTTGAGTACTACATGCGCGGGCGTTCGTATGTGCACCGGCGCACGCGCGAAGACCTGCTATTGGCCGGCAGCTACTATCAGAAAGCCATCGAAGAAGATCAAAACTACGCGCTGGCATATTCCGGATTGGCCGAGGTCTACGGAAACCTCGGAGTGCGGGGTTATATCTCGCCGGTCGAGGGGCGGCACAAATTGGAAGAAGCCGCGCGTAAGGCTGTTGCGCTCGACGAGAATTTGGCTGAGGCGCATGTGATGATGGCCTACTACTATATGGGGTTCGCACCCTACGACTTTGCCAATGGTGATCGCGAATTGAAACGCTCGCTCCAACTCAGTCCGAGTCTTGCGATTGCTCATCTATACGTGGCGCTCTCACTTCTCAGACGGGGCCGTCTGGATGAAGGTTTGAATGAAATGTTGAAAGCGCGCGAACTTGATCCATTCTCGACCATCATTGCGCGGCAGGTGGCGCTATATTACTTGCTCAAGCGCGATTACCCGCGGGCGCTCATCATGCTGCGACAGTCGAACGAGTCGGGGCCGCCGCTTACAACCACGACAGAAATCGGAATCTACGTTCAGAATAAGTTATACGACGAAGCGCTGACAGCGCTTGATAAGGAAAGCCGCGAACGCAAAGACGACCCAGTTCTAATCCTCAACCGCGGGATGGTTTACGCCGCACAGGACCGGCGCGGCGAAGCGCTGAAGATGGTCAAAGAGTTGGAACAGCTCAACGGGAATGATCTCAGCCAGGCCCAATGGATCGCTAAGATCTATGCGGCGCTGCACGACAAAGAACGGGCGCTCATGTGGCTGGAGCGAGGCGAGACTACGGGAGCCATTGGGAGCTTTTACAGGGATGAACCGGTTTGGGATAGTGTCCGCGATGATCCGCGCTTTTCAGTGCTGGTGCAACGCGTCGGGGTACCAGGGTTCTGATCCCTTCGTCAGTGAAAAGCGTTTCGACCGGCCGTTAATAGCGAAAGCTGATAAACGATTTGACGGCCCGCTGTCGCGCGCTCGAAGAAGGAAGGGAAGATCGGACCTGAAGAACCCTGAACCAGAAAATGAAAGTTATGCGCGCCGCGTTCGACTGCTATCGATTTTTCCGAAAAAGAGTCATTCATTCTCCAACCATTAGATTTGGGTGAGACAAGAGGCAAAGAAGCCGGCAAAAAATTCAACTAGTGAAATCGCCTGACGTGGGAATCCTCTAGAGCAGCACTACTGGACGAGTCGAAGGCGAGAGGCACCATCATGGTTCCCGGACGTTTGCACAAACGCGCGTGGGTGAGAATAGTTGCCTTGCTGGCGATCGCTCTTCTTTCCTCATTCGTTAAAGCGGAACGTTTGCCCTTCAAGACCTACACCGTGGCCGACGGGCTGGCGCACAATGAGATCAACAAGATCGTGCGGGACTCTCGCGGATTTCTCTGGTTCTGCACCGCCGGCGGGCTATCTCGATTTGACGGCTACACGTTTACAAACTACGGCACCGAGCAGGGTTTGCCGCATGCCAACGTCACGGACCTGCTGGAGACACGCGGGGGCGAGTACTGGTTGGCAACCTACGGCGGCATCGTTCGGTTCAATCCCCAGGGCACGCCGGTTCAGCGGGTGGTCTATGCCGGCGACGTGAGTGCGATCGTGCCCATGTTTACCGTCGTCGTTCCCGAAGATCAAGACAGACACGCCAGGGCCATCACGGTGCTGGTTGAGGATCGCAACGGAACGATTTGGTGCGGGACGATGAAGGGACTGTTCAAGCTGGACCGAACCACTGACCGGATCGCGTTGCGATCAGTTGAGATCGGAATCCCTGACGAATACCCGGAGCAAAGTATTATCTCGGATGTGCTCGAAGACCGGCACGGCTCGCTGTGGATAGCCGGACCCAGCGGTCTCTATCGACTATGGCCCGATGGAAGCACAGCGCGCTATGCCAGGCAAAATGGATTACCGAACCAGTACCTTCAGGACCTGCTCGAAGACCACGAGGGAAATTTGTGGGCGACCACCCGAATGGGCGGCTTCTATCGCCTGGCTACTGATGCTACCAAGGCCCCGCCGGTGGTCGCCGCCACATACACGCGGCGAGAGGGTTTGCCTTCAGACTGGGTTTTTCAGCTGTTCGAGACCAACGATCATCGATTCTGGATCGCTACCAACAAAGGCCTGGTAGAGTTTTTTCCCAACGGTGATGAGCAAGGCCGGCACTTTCGTTCTTACACCGCCAGGAATGGTTTGAGTTATCAGGAGATCACCGCGCTTAACCAGGACCTCGGCGGCAATCTGTGGATGGGCACAAATACCGCGGGCGTGATGAAGCTGGCGCACGACGGCTTCGTCACTTACGACGAGCAGGATGCCCTGTGGCAGGTAAGCGCAATTTTCGAGGATCGAACGGGCGCAATATGTTTCAAAGGCAATGTGCTGGGCGACGAGCACACCAGTGTCTTCGAGGGTGCGAAGTTAGACCTGTTGGATCCTAGCCCTCCCAATTCCTATTGGCGGCTCGGGTGTTTTGATGGGCAACGGTTCAACTGGTTCAAGCCCAAAGGCCTCTCGGACTTTGGCTGGGTGATGGAGGAAGTCACCCTGCAAGCCCGAAGCGGGGAATGGTGGGTGGGCAGCGGTGCGGGGCTGTATCGTTTTCCGGCCTCAGATAAGCTGGCGCAGATCAAAGTGACGAATCCCCTGGCCGTTTACACGACGAAAGATGGACTGCCCGCTCAACAGGTGTTCCGACTTTTTGAAGACTCTCGCAATGACATATGGATCTCGACGATTGCGGCTGCAACAAACGGTTTGGCGCGCTGGGAAAAGGCTACTGAGAGTATTCGTGACCTGGGGGACTCGGCCGGCCTGCCATCGGTTAAGGAAGATCTGCCGCGTTCCTTTGGCGAAGACCGGGCCGGTAATGTCTGGATTGGTTTCAATAGCGGCCTCGCACGCTACGCGCAGGGCAGTTTCAAGTTTTTCAGCGCCGCGGACGGACTGCCATCAGGCGCGATCATGAACATCTATTTAGATCACGCGGGACGCTTGTGGCTGGCCTCGGCGCGCGGCGGACTAGTTCGTGTTGACGACCCGGGAGCCGAGCGTCCCTCGTTCATTAACTATACGACCGCTCAGGGACTGTCGAGCAACGATGCTGAAGTCATCACCGAAGATGTTGAAGGGCACATCTATGTTGGCGGCGGGTACGGACTGGATAGGTTCGATCCGGCTACGGGACGCGTCAAGCACTTCACTACGGCGGAGGGCTTAGCGCCGGGCTTATTTCGAGCCGCGTTTCGCGATCGCGACGGCGTACTTTGGTTCGGCATGACACGGGGCCTTTCGCGATTCGCGCCGGCGCCTGACGGTCCCGCGGCGCCACCGTCGATTTTGATCACCGGTTTGCGCGTCGCCGGTTCGCCGCGACTCGTCTCAGCGCTGGGTGAAAAGGAAATGGCGCTGCCTGACTTTTCCGCCAGCGATAACCAACTACAATTTGATTTCGTGGCCCTCAGCTTCGTGCCCGGCGAGGTGCTGCGTTATCAATACAAACTCGAAGGGGCGGACTCCGACTGGAGCGCGCCTGGCGAACAACGTCAGGTTAACTATGCCAATCTCGCGCCCGGCCGATACAGGTTCCTCGTGCGCGCGGCGAATTCCGACGGCACTCTCAGCAAAGTACCCGCGAGCGTCACGTTCACAATTCTCCACCCCATCTGGCAGCGCTGGTGGTTTCTGACACTGCTGTTGGTTACCTTAGCCGCGATAGCTTATGTCTTTTACCGCTATCGCATGGCGCGCCTGCTGGAGATCGCGAACATGCGTACGCGCATTGCGACGGATCTACATGATGACATTGGGGCCAACCTGACCCGCATCGCTATGCTCAGCGAAGTAGCGAAGCAAACCCTCGGCGTTGGTTCAGGCCCGCACAGCTCGCAACGTGTGCTGGACAACGGCCGGGACGACGGCCCCCTGCTATCGATCGCACGCATCGCTCGCGAGTCGGTAAGTTCCATGAGCGATATTGTTTGGTCGATCGATCCCGAGCAGGACAGTCTCCTTGATTTGACACGAAAGATGCGACAACACGCGGACGAGGTTTTCACTCTGCGCGATATTGAGCTGCAATTCACCGCGCCAGGCGCGAAAGAGAATCTGCGATTGGGCGTGGATATGCGTCGCGATTTGCTGTTGATTTTCAAGGAAGCAGTCAGTAACGCGGCGCGCCACTCTGGTTGTACGCGGGCGATCATTGCTTTGCATCTGCGCGACTCGAAAGTGCTGTTGGAAATCGCCGATAACGGAGTTGGATTTGATCAATCAATTGAAAGAGAGGGCCAGGGCTTGCGAAGCCTAAAGCGGCGCGCGGCGGCCTCACACGGCACACTTGAAATTAGCTCGGAGCCCGGGGCGGGAACGATCATTAAGCTTAGTATTCCACTAGCCCGCGCTCCACGCCTTTCATGAAGACGTGCTTAGCAGCTGAGGCAGTTACAAAGGGGGCGACATTCGTCACCCTATCCAAATGGATAGGTGACAGCCCCACCATTTGCGAGTAGGTTTGGTCAATTCATTATGCTGGCTGTGCATACACCGATGAATAAAGGATCCGAGACAAGCCCGGAACAGGTCGTGACGGGCGCGTCGGCGCTACCTAATCCGATCCGAATAGTACTGATCGAAGATCTCCGCGAAGTGCGCGAGGGATTGACCGCGCTAATCAACGGCACGCAAGGCTTTAAATGCATCGGCAGTTATCACAGCATGGAAGCCGCTCTGGCGGGTATCGGTATGACAGCGCCGGACGTAATCCTGACGGACATTGGACTGCCGGGCATGTCCGGCATTCAGGGAATCGAAGTTTTGCGGGAACGCTTTGCCGAAGTGGCAATTCTGGCGCTAACTATTTATGACAATGACCGGCAGGTTTTCGATGCACTTTGTGCCGGGGCTTCAGGCTATTTATTGAAGAATACGGCGCCCGCGCGCTTACTCGAGTCGATTCAAGAGGTGGCGCTGGGCGGCGCCCCAATGTCGCCCCAGGTGGCAGGTCGGGTTATCAAGTTGTTTCGCAAGTTTCGCCCTCCGGAAACCGCCTCGTACCGCTTGACGCCGCAAGAGACTGAACTTCTGAGACTCCTCATCGAAGGCCATTACAAAAAGACTGCCGCGAAAGAGATGGGCATCGCCACCAGTACGGTGTCCTTTCACCTGAAAAACATTTATAGCAAGTTGCAGGTTCACTCCAAAACAGAAGCTGTCGCCAAGGCTCTGCGCGAGCATTTAATCTAAGAGCACCATAAAGCTAAAGGCAAGGCCGGCGGACACTAAACCTCTTCTTTTTGTCTCTTACCTTCTTTCCTTACCTCCCTCTCTGGATAGTTACATCGGTTTGCCGCGCGATGATACAAGTGAGTGCGCGCTACTAAGTCCGGAAGTGTGACATACGCTCGATTAGTTACTAAGTGAGTTGCCTATATTCATAAGGAGACAAGGTGATGCCTATTCTGAAACAGATTATCTGCGCCTGCGTGCTTGTCTGTGGTTTGCTCTCAATAGCAACAGCACAAGAAAGCGTCAGCTCTTCCACTCAGCGATCTCCTTTGACTATCACCGCGGCGGCTGCCGGTGACCGAGTGCGCATTACCGCGCCTTCTTCAATCGTGCAGATGCACGTGGAAGTCTATGCAGCCGGCGGAGAGAAGCTCTTTGATCAAGAGATCAGGGGCGGCAACGTCGTTGACTGGCACTTACAGGATGGTCAGGGGCAGCGTTTGGCCCCAGGCTCTTATGTCTGTGTGGTTACGGCCAAGAGCATCTCCGGAAAGCTCACTCAGAAGATTGGCACCGTGAATGTGGAAGAGAAATCAGTGAGTGTGCAGCCGGCGGCCTCGTCACAGCTCTCGGTGCAACAGACACAGACGATTGGACCAATGGAGGAGAATTCTTCGTGGACAATTCCGAGTAATGAGCCGCAGACCGCAACGGTGATCGCGCACGACGGCACCGACGGACAGATGATTAGAGGCCGCGGCGCCCTTACCTTTCGCATCGGCAATTTCTTTACCGGCATCGACACTGAGCAGATGCGCCTGACCGAAGCAGGGAATCTGGGTATTGGGACCAGCAGCCCGCAAGCAAAGCTGGACGTGGCGGGTGCTATTCGCGCCGAGCGCTTCCTGATCGTAAAACCAAAGCCAGCCGGAGCAGACAAGACGGAGGCCAATGCTGTGTCGGCCGATGCCGTGGATCCCGGCCAGTCGCTGATCTCCGGGACCGGTACGCAGGATCGGATTGCGAAGTGGACCGATAACGCCGGCACACTCGGTGACTCCGGCATTACCGAAACGTCCGGTGGCTTTGTGGGCATCGGAACGACTACGCCAGATTCGAAGCTCGTTGTGTCGTCGAACAGCGCAACCTTGCCGCCGGCTACCGGGATCGCTCGCTTCGCCGATGCCAACGGCGTGCAGACCGCGGTATTCGCGGACGCCTTTGGTACTAATCCAATCTTCAATGTGCGCAGGGCAAATGGAACCGCAGCCGCACCCTCGGCGCTGCAAGCCAATCAACTCATCGGAGTCATTGGAGCTTCCGGCTATGGAGCTTCTGCGTACATGGGAACCCGCGCCCGGGTCGGATTCTTCGCTTCCGAAAACTGGACTAATACGGCCAACGGAACTTACCTGACTTTTAATACCACGGGCAACGGCACTGCTACCGCCGGAGGATCAGAGCGCTTGCGAATTGACAACACCGGCAACGTCGGCCTCGGTACTTCCGCCCCGCGCGTTAAGTTGGAAGTGAATGGGGATGCTTTGGTAACAACGGCGGTCGGCGGAGAGATACAGTTCGGCACGCCCGGCGCTGAGACTGGGATGTCGATTAAAAGCGGCGGCAACAGGGGCGACGTGCGGTTCAACGGCTTGACGTTGAACCTGGTTGCCGGCTTCGGTACCGGAGCGGCGCCTCCGACCAATGGAATAGCTATCGATGCGGCGGGTAACGTCGGCATCGGCACAACCACGCAGCAGAATAAGCTGGTCGTGAACGCGGGCGGACTCGGCGGGGCGGTAAACTTCGGCACGCCCAACGGGGAATCAGGGATGGCGATCATCGGCACGAACCGGGCCGACGTGAGATTTGACGGCACGACGTTGAAACTCCTCGCCGGCACAGGTCCGGGCGCGATGGCTTCAACGAACGGAATCAACATTGACCGGACGGGCAACGTAGGGATTGGGATTATCAATCCCGGAGCCAAGCTACATGTGGTGGCAGGTAGCAGCACTGCAATTCATGCGACCAGCCAGGGCAATGCCGTCATCGGCTTAAGCTCCACTGCTAACTTCGCCGCCATATATGGCGAGAACACCAGCGGCACTAGTGGCTTCGGCCTGTACGGCAAAGCCACCGGCGGGTATGCGATGTACGCTGAGGGCAACGCCGCGCAGTCGCGCGACAAGGGCGGCTGGGTCAAGGCGATGGCTCTCATTAACCGCGATGGCGTTGTCGTTCGCTGTTATAACTCCCAGCTAGCCGGAAGCGCAGCCTCAACATTGCCGTGTGGTATTACCGTCCAGCATAGTGTTTCAAGTGGTCAATATAACGTCACGTTCTCTTCTCTCCAGGTTGATGACCGATTCATTTCCGTGACTGCTTCTAAAGACACTGATTATATGGTCGCTAATATCGGCAATATCGTCGGAAACACGGTTGAAGTCGACATCGCATTGAATTCCGAGACCAACGGCAATGCGCAAAATTTCTCGCCGGCACAATTCACTATCTTCATTTTTTGATGCGCGCCAACGCTGCGACTACATACGCGATGGCTATTGGGAGGCGACATCTCACGTCCGTACCTTGTCATCCTTGTCGCGTCACATGAGATGCCGAGGTGAGAGTCATAATTGAAGTTGTGATGACAATCCGCGGCACGTATCCACACTTCTGTTCTTCTGTTCTGCCAACACAGGCTCCCCCCTGCACGGCAGCGCCGCAGCTTGCGCAAAAGCTGCCGCCGCCGTTCAGGGAATTCGTCTCACTATCGCTGATCGTTGCGCCGCTACTTAGTGCCGACCGCAAGGAAACTCTCGGACACTTTCGTCTCGATCTGGTTCCTGACGGCCGTGTGCGCCGCGTCGCGATGTGAGCAATTGAATCCAAGCGGAAACGTAACGCCAAAGGCAAGGAAAGGCCTGAACAACTCTTTCTTTTTCTCTTACCTGCTTTCCTTGGCCCTATCAATTTAGTTGCATCGGTTTATGGCGCAATGATACAAGTGAGCGCCACTGGGTAAGACGTGTGGCGTACGCTCGAACCTGTTACATCGAAGAATTACGGTCCCGCATCAGAACGATCGCAGGTTGAGAGAATCTGCGACGAACACTTTTAGGAACAGAAAGCGGCGCTTCAGACGAGACATGAGAAGGTTAGAAAAACCAGGGGACCGACATCACCACCTAAGATACTCTGCTTCTTTTGGAAAGATTTGGATACTCCACCCGAGGTGGTTCCTTATCATCGTCGTAGCGGCGATGGTGCTGACCGCCTTTACGGCGACCGCATTCATGAAGGGGCGCAGTGGCCACTGGGCGAATATTCTCGGCAATCCTCCGGTTCGCATCAATAACCCCGATCTACAAACCTACAACGCTCTCTTTGTGGACAAGCAGGACGCGACGGATTCGCGCGCTCGCGGTCCGAGGGAACTCCGTCTGAAGCAGGCACACCCGTTTGACGGGGATCTTCGGAAGCTTCCGCAGCGCAAGCCTGTTAGGAAGTGGCGGCCCGAGCGCGAACCACCTGATCGCGTTCTTCGGATTCTTCCCGGAGCGAAGGCGCCCGCGGAACCTTCAGCGCAAACCCAGGTCGCTGTGCCGGCGCCAGCCGCCCCCGCGCCAACACCTAACATCAGTTTCGACGGGCTCGACTTCGCGAACTGGGGCGCGGGTCATCCACCAGACGACAACGGCGACGTCGGGCCGGCCTATTACATTCAAACAGTCAACACATCGATCGGTATCTTCAACAAGAGCACTGGTGTCCGAGTAGCGGCATTTACGTTCGATACATTCATGAGCCAGGGGAGTTTTGGAAACCTATGTGACACGGACAACTTTGGCGACCCAGTCGTGCTCTACGACACTTTCGAGGACCGGT
>JAWWPL010000112.1:0-20064 GCA_033850605.1 Blastocatellia bacterium
CGGTAGCGACCGGGTCTCAACTAATAACAACGCCAAGATTGCGAGGTCGAGACCCGGTCGCTACCGCTCCCGGTACTGACTTCTAATTTACAGTCCGCCGGTAAACAACCGGGCAAACGTCAGTACCTGCGTGAATCCCATGATGGTTTGTAATTTCTTCAGCGTATTGCCGGGCACGACGACCTGATCGCCGGGCACCAGATAAACCGAGTCGGGCGCTTGCCCCTTGTAGATTGCCGAAACGTTTACTGCGATCGGCGTCAGCGTTCCGTTTGCTTGCCGCCGCAGCACGAAGACCTTGCTGCGGTTGCCGGTTTGCAGTACGCCGCCGGCTTCTGACAAGGCTTCGGTTACCGACAGACGACGGGACATTAGTTTGATTCCCGGCTGGGCTACGTCGCCGATTACGCTGTAGCGATAAGAACCGGCACGGTCGAGAGAAACCGATACCTGCGGGTCGATAATGAATTCGTCATAGCGCTTCTTGACCAGCTCGGCTACCTGATCGACGGTCTTGCCGTTTACAAAGATGCCGTCGGGAATCAGCGCCAGCGAAATTCGTCCACTCGGTGGAACTGTAATGCCGCTTTTCGAGTATCGATCCTGACCGAAAACCGTAACCGAGATTACATCCTCAGGACCGAGGCGATAGGTCGTGAAAAAGTTGTTGTAGTAAGGAACGATCGCTTCTTCTTCCGCGGCCTGGTCGCGGCGATTCGTCTGAGCGTCGGCGGTAACTTCAGCCAGCGGCATGTTCGGCTCTTTGCTCTTGGACTTGTCCCCTCTTGAGCTGACGGGCTTAACCGCAGCCGGAGTTGGCTCACTAAACGGTCCATCGGCGGCGAGGCCCTTGTCTTTGTCGACAGCTGCATCGCGGGCCGAGGCCGGATCAGTACTGGGCTTAGCCTCAGAAGTTGTTTGGGGCGCGTCGCCGGTAGTCGCCTTCCGTTGCCGAGTGGCGTTGGCCGGCGACGTGGGCGACTGAGCGAAAGCGCCGGCAGTAATTATCAGCGCCATTCCCAGGGCAATTGTTTGAGTTAGCAGCTTCATATTTTCAACCTCCGACTCTCTTACACTCTGTTTAGAGTCGGGCTACTGCCCGACTTGTTCCATGGCCGGCGGGCGGTAGCCGGCCTCTAAACCGGCGTTCTATCTTCCTCCACGGCCGAGCAGGATCGTCTTGATCGTTTCGAACATGATCGTTGCGTCGAGCGTGAGGCTCTGGTTCTTCAGATAGTAAAGATCGTATTCCAGCTTTTGTTTGGCGTCCTCGATCGATGCGCCGTACGGATACTTGATTTGGGCCCAGCCAGTCAGCCCGGGCGCGATCAGGTGCCGTTGCTCATAAAAGGGAATCTCCTGCGCCAGTTGCGCGATGAAGTGCGGCCGCTCGGGCCGCGGGCCGACAAAGTTCATGTCGCCACGCAGGATGTTCCAAAATTGCGGGATCTCGTCGACGCGAATTTTGCGAATGATGCGGCCCACTCTCGTCATGCGTTCGTCTTCTGTCTTGGCCCACACGGGTCCGTCTTTTTCGGCATCGACGCGCATCGAGCGAAACTTCATCAGCATGAAGGTGCGGCCGCTTTTGCCGACGCGTTCCTGCCGGTAGAAAACCGGGCCGCGCGACTCAAGCTTGATTAGAATCGCGGTCATGATCGCGATCGGGAAAGAAAGGACAGCACCAAACAGTGCCACAGTGCGGTGCATGACGGCCCCAGCCAGCTCGTTTAAGCGCGCGCGACGTCCCCGGCTCGAGAAGATGAGCCATGACGGCCGGATCAGGTCCAGCAGCACGCGGCCGGTCAGCCGTTCATAAAAGGACGCGCTTTCTTCAATCGAAACGTCGCCCGAGAGACTTAGGCGTAATAGCTCCTCAGTCGGAAACTGGCCGCGCCGGTCACCGATTGCGACTACGATCCGATCGATGTGTTCACTGCGGACCAGGGCTCCTAATTCCGATGTCAGGCCAATGACCTTTGGATTGATTAGGCTCTTACCGACTAAAGCGGGATCGTTGTCGACAAAGCCGACTACCCGATAGCCGGCATCGGGGCGGCCCAGTGTTTGGCGCGCGATCTCTATCGCGAACGGCCCCGAGCCAACAATCAGTATGCGCTCGCCGATTTCCGGATGCCCGAGGACCCAGTGAATAGCCAGGCGCCAACCAACCATCAGGAACAAAGCGAGGGGCAGAGAAATCATCGAGACGCCGCGTCCGATCATCACTTGCGGCATGAGATAAAAGATCAGGGCCAGGGCGATCCAGGCGAGACCCAGTGCCTGCAATAAACGCAGCACCAGTTCGCGCCGGTCATGCATCACCACAAAATCATAAAGGTCCAGAAGATAAAACGCGGCGAGACAAAACACCGTGGCCAGCGCAGCTTTATAGAAACCGTTACGGGTAATCAGCGCGTCTTCGGCATCGATCGCGCCCAGACGCACATACACGGCTACTATCAAGCCGCCGAAGAGCAGCAGCGCTTCGGCCAGCAGTAATAGAACCATGCGTCTGTTGCGGCGCGCGGGTTTCAAGAAACAAAGTCCTCCTCGATGTAAATCAGCGCGGGTTCATCGGCGGCTTCGACATCTTCTTCGATTGCTTCCGGTTGCTCGACGGGTTCCGGCGCCAAACGCAGTTGGCGCGGTTGATAGTAGTAAGCATTTGCATCGAGCTTTGTATCGGTTCGATTGAGCACCACGCCCAGCATGCGCTCTCTGGGTATTTGCTCGAGCAGTCGATCGACGGCTGCATAGCGGGTCTTGGCAGCGCGCACAACCAGAATGGCCGAGTCGGCGCGATTGATTAGAAGATTGGCGTCAGTAAAAACGCCAAGTGGTGGCGCATCGATGATGATGTAGTCGAAATGTTTCCGAGCTTCATCAAGCAGGCGGCCGAACCGCGGGCCGGAGAGCAACTCGGCTACGTCTTCGCGAGCAGCGCCGCCGGGCAAGAGGTACAGACCCGAGGGCTCCAGCTTGACGACTGCTTCGTTGAAGCGGGTCTCGCCGGTTAATACCTCCGATAAACCGCGTTCGGTTTCAATGCCGAGATAATCAGCGGCGCAGGGCTGCCGCAGATCCGCGTCGATTAAGAGGGCCCGTACGCCGTCTGTTTGGGCCAGCAACCAGGCCAGGTTCACCGCCGTTAGGGTTTTGCCTTCACCGACTCCGGCACTGGTTATTACGAACGCGCGTTTGCGTTCGCGCTCGCCGGCTTGTAACAGGCGAGTGCGCAGCGAGCGAAACTGCTCGCATTCCGGCGAACGTGGTTCGGTTATCGCGACCAGATGTGGTTCGACGCGCGCAGCCAAGACTTCTCTTGATGCGAACTCGACAGCGCGCGTCGATCCTACAGCGTCCAAGGTTGCCCCAGCATCACGGGAAGCTGGTCCGCCGGGGAGTGCCTGCCCGCCGGTCCCTTCGGCCGTGTGCGCAGTGGACGCTGAGTTGAAAGCCGCGGGCATGGCAGTGAAGGGCGAACCCTCCCACGGATGTTCGTGATCGTGCTTCTGAACGAAGTACGAAACGTTATCCGAGTTGCCGTTGCGGCCAACTGAAGATGGTGTTGGTTTGAAGGTGCGCGGCGCGGATTCAGCGCGCCTCAGCGCATCATAGACTCTGCCCATTGTTCCCCCTCACAAGACCTGAGCGGCTGAAAGCTGCCCCCAGTTCTTCAATGGTAGTTGGCGAATCGTTTGTTCGCGGATACTCGTTAAAGATGATGTCGGATTCCGGCATAGTTATGGCGGGACGAGCGCGATCCATTGAAAGGACATCAGCTCGCCTGGTGGCGCTTCCGTTGCCATTGCCGTTCTGATGGCCGTTTCCGTTGCCGTTCCCCTCGCCTTTGCCGGCAGCCCAGAGTTCCGCGCGCCCGGCCGCCGGAAAGATCCGCGCCGGAGCCTCCCGCTCCTCTACGTTCTGCACTCGCGGTAATACGTCGAAGGTGTCGGCGACTTCCTGCACGGCGGCGCGGCTGATGATTTGTTCACCGGCAGCGAAACCGTTTAGCAGAGCGTTGTCACAAAGATTGTTGATGTTGCGCGGGATACCTTCTGAGCAGCGGAAGATATAGTCGACGGCGCCCGGCGAAAAAATGTCGGCGCGCGTTGCCCCCGCAACCTTCAGACGGATGTTGATGTATTGCGCGGTCTCTTCGACGTTGGGGAGCGCCTTTATATCGCAGCGCAGCGCCACGCGTTGCTTTAGCTGGCGCAGATCGGGATTGTTAAGGACCGAGCGCAGTTCCGGCTGGCCGGTCAGGACGATCTGAAGTTGCTTGGCTGTGTCGGATTCGAAATTGCCCAGGAGTCGCACCTCTTCCAATACACTGGTGGAAAGTCCGTGAGCCTCATCGATAATCAGCACGGTGCGCAGACCGCGACTGTGACGCGACTCGAGGACCTTGCCGAGCTCGATCAATAGATCGGACTTGCTTTCCCAGTTCTGAATATCGAAGAGCCGGGCCAGGTGCTGATAGAACTCAGGCACCGATAGGCGCGGGTTGAATATGTAAGCGACCAGCACAGTGCGATCCAGACGCTGCATCACCCAGCGCAGCATGGTCGTCTTACCCGTGCCGACTTCGCCGGTAACCACAATTAGACCCTTGCCGCTTTCAATGCCGTAGTGAAGGTTGGCCATCACTTCAGTGTGCGACGGGGTGAAATAGATGTAGCGCGGATCGGGTGTCAGCGCGAATGGCAATTCTTTCAAGCCGTAGAATTGTTCGTACATATCTCCTCCAAGGGTGGCACAGACTTCAGTCTGTGTTCACGGGGCGATTTGCACAGACTGAAGTCTGTGCCACTACGTTAAAGCAAAAACTTTTCCAGTACATGGGTTAACCGCAGCACGAATGCGAGTGCGGGCATAGTGATGAAAGCGGCTGCGACTCCGGCCGCCATCGTCAGTTTGTGACGACGCGGAATGGCCCGAGCTTCGGCCGCGGTTAATAGTTCGGGAATTGAAGCGAGCACGGTCAGACCCGTGTAGTGTTTCGCGTCCTCAGTAGTCTGAATCGTGAATAGTCGTCGCAGCTCGGCAGCGATAGCGAGCAGAAAACCCAACGCCATCCCGATGCCAAATCCAGCCGCGGTCAAAGCGAAACGCTTCGGCGCCACCGGACGTTCCGGCAGGTTCGCAGGGTCGACGACCTGAATGCCGCCGCCCTGAAAATCCTTAGCGGCATCGGCGCCGACATCGATCTTCTGTTGCTGGGCCAGCAGGTTGTCATAGTTAAGCTTCTTCGTCTGGTATTCGCGATCGATTGCCTGTAGGCCGACCTCGGCCATGGGAATAGCGTTGATGCGCTCAGTAAGATCGGCAATCTGCCCATTCGTTTCGCTAAGCAACTTTTGCGTCCGGTCTGAATCGCTGTCAACCATCGCAATTTGGGTTCTCAGCGACAGAATTCGCGGATCGGTAAGATTGGTCAGCTTCTGCTTCCGTTCCTCGATGCGCGTCTTCCAGTCGTCGATCATTTGATCCTGCGAGCGCTTGACTGAATCGATCTGCAACTGATTCGAGACTACGTCCGGATGTTTTGGTTTGTACTGCGTCAACAAACTTTGCTGAGCGGCCTCGAGCTCTGAGCGACGCCTCACCAGTTCGGCCCAGGCCTGGGTTGTCTTGGGATCGGTTGTGTTCTCGGCTGACAGGGCAATCTCCTGTTCGTAACTCTTGGTGATGTCCGCCAGCTGGCTGCGATAAGCGGCGCCCAGATCACGCTGACGTCCCTGTTCGGCGATCAGCGCTTTCTGTTCTTCGTGTAGTCCAGTCAAACGCCCAACCAGGGCCTGCGACTGCGAAGGTAGATTGTTCATATTCTGCTGTAGATAAGTCAGCCGTTGATTGTCACTGGCGTCGAGTTCTGCTTTGGCCGTTTGCACCTGTTCTTCGATGAAGTGCTTGGCGGAGGTGCCGGCGTTGACGGTCCCTTTGGTTTGCTCGTCGATGTACTTGCTGGCGAGTTCGGTAGCGACAACCTGCGTCGATTTCGGATCGCGTCCCCGATACGTGATGTTGAATCCGTTGGTGATTTCGTTGCGGGTGGTGTTCACCTCGACCTTGATCTGCTTGCGCATCTGATCGATCAGTAGTTCCATCGGCTCGCCGCGTAAACGCTCTTCGTGAAACAGGTCGTACTTTTCCATCAAAGGCTGTAGCGAACTGCGGCTGGTGACGACCTGAGAAATGCTGGTCAACTCTCGGGTCAGCGTTTCTTCGGCCACCGCCGGTACGACTGTGTTGGGCAGCGTCGATGGTTTGACAACTATCAGCGTCACCGATTCATAGACGTCGGGCAGGCGATAGACCGCATAGGCGATCGACAGACCAATCGCAACCGTGGGCAGCAGGATTAGCCATTTGCGCTTGCGCGCGATGTCGGCGTACTCGCCCAGTTTTCGCGGTCGAAATTCAACACTCATTGTTAGAACTCCTTGTCTGATTGTTTAGAGTCGGGCTACTGCCCGACCCAGCGGGCGGTAGCCCGCTGCTAAACGCCGATACGAATTACAGTGTAGCCAGGGCTTTCCTGGCCTCGTCAGCTTCAGGAAAACTCGTCTTCTGGCTGAGACGCAGGGCCGCTTCAAACTCGCGGCGCGCGCCGGCTTTGTCACCTTTGGCGGCCAATGCGACTCCGAGATGAAAACGATAGGCCGGCGAGGCCACGCCGTTTGAGGCGCGCGCGGCAGCCTCGTCCACCGAAATGGCTTTTTGCAGTTGCTCGGCGGCTGCGCCATACAAACCTTTTTTGTAGTAGACCCAGCCAAGCGTATCGGCAAAACTCGCCACGCCGGGGCTGGCTTGCACGGCGCCCTGGGCCAGCCGGACCGCCTCATCCAAATTGCCTTTGCCGTAGACGGCGTAGATCCATGCCAGATTGTTGGCGGCGAAAACGGCGTTCTCGTCTTTGGCGACAGCTTTGCGGAAATAGTCCACGGCTGCGTCGAAGTTCTGGCGGTTCATTTCGAGCATGCCGATCAAGGTGTAGGCAGCAGCATTGTCGGGACGACGCTCGACGATCTTTTGGTATTCCTGAATCGCGCGGTCCTGTTGATTTGTGTTTACGAACAACGCGCCCAACGCCGAATAGGCCGCCAGATAGTTGCCGTCGATTTCCAGCGCGCGCCGAAATTCAGCCTCAGCGCCCTGGGCGTTTCTCTCAAAGCCATAAACCTGGCCTTTCAGAAAATGCAGCGAAGCGTTATTTGGCTGGGCGGCGAGGGCCTGATCAATTCGTGCATGGCCCTGATCGATGTGGTTCTGGGACGCATATATAGAGATCAGACCGCGCAACGAGTTGAAGTTGGCGCCGTCAATCCCGAGCGCGCTGTTGTAGAAGCCGATCGCTTCGTCGAGCTTGTTCTCTGCCAGAGCTACCGAAGCAAGATTGACGTATACGTCGGTGCTGCGCGGCGCCGCACTGAGAACCGCCAGAAAATCCTGACGGGCCGTCTTAGTGTCTCGCAGCTGGAGAGCCGCGGAGCCGTGGGCGACCATGGTGTTGGCCCGCAAATCCGCCAGCATCTGCGGTGATGTATCACGATCCGGTGAAGCTTTCGCCAGTCGTTCCTGCAGTTGATTGGCTGACTTGAGGGCCGACTTGGCGTCACCGCTGGTCAGTTCGATTTGCACCAGCATCAGTTTTCCCGGCAGATAGTCGGGATAGTTGCGCTCGAGGTCGCCGGCGAACGATCGCGCCTGATCTAATTGGCCCAGACGGAAGTTCGCTTCGGCGATAAAGAACAATGCCGGTCTTGAATTTGGCTCCTGCTTGAGCACTTCGCGCAGATCTTCGATAGCAGCTTTCAAATCAGTCGGTTCGCCGCTTTGCATTTCAATGCGGGCACGCAAGATCATCGCCTGGCGATCTTTTGCGTCCTTCTTCAGAATGTTGGCAATTTCATTCCGGGCGCCGTCCGGGTCGCCGTGCATCAACATTATTTCCGCGAGCCGGTAATGCGCCTGGGTGTATTCCGGCGACTTCGCTACAACTTCCCTGTAGATCGCCAGCGCCTCGTCGAGCCTTCCGGTGGAGGAATAGAAATCAGCCAGGACCGAACGGCCTTCGGGCTTGTCTTTGTCCATTTCAGCCAGGACTTTGTAGGACTCTTCGGCTTTGGCCAACTGCCGGTTGACGAGATAGAAGCTGGCGAGGATGAAACGTGCTTCGCGATTGTTGCCGTCTGCCTGGACTGCTTTTTGAAACTCAGTCTCGGCATTGTCAGGACGGTTAATCTGAACGAGAAACTTTCCGTATTCGTAGTGCGCCAGTGCCGAGGCGCCGTTGACTGAAATTGCGCGCTGATAAATCAATTCCGCGGTGGGTGCATCGTTGGTCTGCGCGTGTAAGCGCGCCAGGCTCAGATAGGATTCCACCCGCTTGGGATCGATTTCGATCGCTCGATTAAGTTCGGCGAAGGCTTCGGTCCGATGGTCCTGCGCGAACAGCACGCTGCCCATCAGAATATGACCTTCGATGTTGTTGGCGTCTTTTTGCAGCACCTCTTTCGCCAGGCGCTCGGCTTCAGAAACAGCTGCGGGCGACTGCTTCCCGCCCATTAGAAAATAATTTCCGAGCCGGACGCGCGCCTCGAGGTTGTTCGGATCCAGGTTCGCCACTTCCTTCATTTCTTCGAACGCTTCCTGGTAACGCTGGAGACCTTCGTAAGCGTTCGCCAATCCCCAGTGCGCGTCGGCGAGTTTTTCGTCGATTTGCAGAGCGTTGCGAAACTCGAGCGAAGCTTCCTGAAACTTCTTCGCCTTCAGGAGGGCCTGGCCGCGAGCAACGTATTGGGCTTTGGCTTTTTCGGGGGTGGTGCAGGCGCCCAGCAAAAGGGCGAAAGCAATCAGGACGGTGAACACGGAAAGGGTATAGAACTTCCGGCGGCACTCTTGATTTTTCATTACGGCGGTCTCCGTGAGCGCGGCGGACTTTCGAGCAACTGAAAGCCGTTGCGCTCGGGTTAATCTCGCTTTTGACGATTGTCTTCGGCGACGGGCAAAGTCACGTGAAGGTCGTTTAGGGCGAAGTTTCTTGTGTCAAAAACCGTGTATTCGGCCTCGATCAGTGCGTGGCCGCACCGGCGAGTTACAGGTAAGAAAGCGGTAATCCCCGACTTTCACCAGAAAATCGCTACAGATCCTCTCGCGGATAGCGAGCGGGTTAGACTAGTTCGGGACAAATTCCGATAGTTGTGAGGCGGCTTGCGAGGCCATTTCGATCGCGTTCGTTTGGGCTTCTTCCTGCGAGTTACCCATGGGAACCATGACCCGGACCATGGCGCCGTCCGAGCGACGCCGGCGGACACTGTCCAGAACTGTATAGATTTTGCCCCAGTATTCGCTGGCCACGGCACGGCCACGACCCTGGTACCAATAGATCATCAGGGCGCGGCCACGGCCATTGGCTATGACGAACCGGTTGGCTTCAAAGGAAGTGCCGCCGCTGGCAGGCGTAATCGTAATGCGAGCGGCCTCGCTCATGACCCAGCCTGAACCGGGCAGACAATTTAATGGACTGTGATAGGTGGCGCCGTTCCGTTGGGTCGCATAATAGCCAACATAGAGAGAAGCGGTGCGCGCGTCGGAGACAAAATTTCGCGAGAGGTAATCGTCGGCGCGCAGGACCTTCTCAGTCTCGTCGTCAAAGCGGACATCACCACCCACCTGACGCCACGAACCGATCTGCGCGGGAAAGTCTTTCAGGTTGCGGCGAGAGACATGGGCTTCACCGGCTCGCTCCCAGACGTTAATGAGTCCGCCGCCGAGCAACAGCACGGCCAGCAGCAGCCAGAAACGCATAGTGTCGGTTCGATTATCCATGGTCATAAATCAGACAGGATTTACCGGATTGACGTGATGGATTGGTATCTTGTTCATCTTGTAAATCCTGTCAGCGTCTCGTTTTCCAAATCGCGCGAAGCGATCCAAAACCCAGCCCGTAGCGAACAACAACACCGCCGCGGCGATGTAGATGGCCCAGCCTGAGAATGTATGAAAAAAGCCATCGGCTACGCGCGTGCCATAGTAATGAGCCAGTACGCCGGTGCCGCTGACCCGTAAAGCATTCGTCAAAATCGCGATCGGCACGGCGGCCAGGACCAGAATCAGCGAGCGCCAAAAAGTGAAGCTCTTAAGAAAATGTCCGACAGACTTCAGTTTGTCAGTAGCACAGACTTCAGTCTGTGATTTATCCGCTGCACCACAGACTGAAGTCTGTGCCACTTTCGGTTTGGTGAAGTAGGCGTAAAGCACCGCCAGCGTGACCAGCGTCATCAACGATCGTATACCGCTGCACGCTTCGACGACGGCGAGTCTTTTCGGCTCGCTGGAACCCAGCGGCATCAGCTCGATAATGTTTCCCTGACGCAGCACTGGGATGTTGAAGAAGGACATTGCGCCCACCGCACAGCGCGACGCGAAGAGCTGCAAGGGAAAAGCGATCCGGTTAAAAACGATCTGCGGAATCGGGATCGAAAGAATTAACAGCGACAGTGGCACCGCGACCAGACGCAGCAGCCGGAATCCCCAGAAGTAGATCACAACGCTCGTGACCATCAAGACCAGCGAGATACGCTGGACGAAAAGCTCGGCCCCGGCTACGCCAGCCCACAAAGCCAGCAAAGAAAGCGCGACGCCCGTGGCTCCCCAAAACGCAGAAGGTCTGGTTTGGATTCCGAGGAAACGTTCTCGCTCGTGCCAAAGGATATAGGCGATGATGAAGGGGATGAGCAGACCGTGCGAATAGTTTTCGTCATGCCACCAGTCGTCACCCAATTTCAGGAGCACGGTGAAATATACGAGCACCAACGCGATGGCGATGGCTATGGATTGGTACAGCTTGCGCGGGATGGCGACACTCATCGGTTTGATGCCTGCGCAGCTGAGGGGCAATCTCTGCCGGCGAAGCTTTCATTGATGCGAACCGGTAGGACCGGTTGTTAAAGACGAGGTCACGACTTTCTGACCCTCAAGCTCGGTAAACGGCCAATGGGTCGTACATTCCTGAAAGTTTCATGTTAAGCGTCGAGTTAGTGTACGAGACCGGCCGGTGCTGGGAACGCGGACGTCCCGTCCGCATTCGGTCCGAGGCGCGTCATTTCAGATATCGAACACTACCGCCGTTTTTCGCGCTTTGCGCTCAGTGCGGACGGCGTTCGAGCGCTCCCGGTACTGACTTTTCTTCAAATGACCGCTATTCTCTCTAGCCGATGAGTGCAACTACCGTTGGTGTAATTGGCTGTGGCTATTGGGGCCCGAATCTGCTGCGCAACTTTGCTGAGAACGAATCGGCTGAGCTGCGCTGGATTTGTGATGCGGACCAGTCACGTCTGGCGGCAATGGGTCGCCGTTATCCGGCCGCCCAGACCACGACTGACTATGAAAAGCTCCTGGCTGATCCAAAACTAGACGCGATCGCCGTCGTTACACCAGTAGCCACGCACTTTCAGATTGCTCGCGCAGGACTTCAGGCCGGAAAGCACTTACTGGTAGAAAAGCCACTGACTGCGACCGAAACTGAAGCCGAAGAGCTAATCGAGCTCGCCGAAAGCAATCAGCGCACGCTCATGGTCGATCACACGTTTGTGTACACCGGCGCGGTGCGCAAGATGAAAGAGATTGTCGCCAGTGGCGAGTTGGGTGATTTGCTGTACTTCGACTCTGTGAGGATCAATCTGGGGTTGTTTCAGAAGGATATCAACGTCCTTTGGGACCTGGCGCCGCACGATCTCTCGATCATGGATTACCTGATCGACCGTGAGCCGGTCGCGGTGAGCGCGATTGGCAGTTGTCACATTGAACGAGGAATCGAAAACATCGCTTATTTGATCATGCACTTTGGCGATGACTTTATCGCGCATTTTCATTTTAACTGGCTGGCGCCCGTCAAGATTCGTCGCACCCTAATCGCCGGTAGTCGCAAGATGATTCTGTACGACGATATTGAACCAACCGAGAAGGTGCGCATCTATGACAAAGGCGTGACTACGAACCGCGTCGGCGCCGATCGTGAAGCTGATTATCAAACCCTGGTGAGTTATCGCACCGGCGACGTGTGGGCGCCCAAGCTGGATTCCGCCGAGGCCCTGCGTTATGTGGTCGCTGAATTTCTCGATTCGATTCGCGCCGGGCGGCAACCACTAACGGACGGCCGGGCAGGTTTGCGCGTGGTTCGAGTGCTGGCTGCTGCGCAAGAGTCGATCAAGAACGGCGGCCAGGTTAGGACTGTCGGCAGCGGCCGGCAGCATGCTGTCTAGCTCGTCAGTCCCGGATCTGTCAGCTTTCTAATCAATCTCAGATGAACAAAGTCCCGCTGCTCGATCTCCAGGCACAGTACGAAACGATTCGCGATGAGGTGCGGCGCGCTGTCGATGGCGTCTTTGATTCGCAGCATTTTGTTCTGGGCGCCGAAGTACAAGCGTTAGAGGAGGAGATCGCCCGTTATTCGCAGACGAAGTTTGCGATCGGCTGTGCCTCTGGCTCGGACGCCTTGCTGCTGGCGCTAATGTCCTGTGGGGTAAGCGCAGACGATGAAGTCATTACCACACCGTTTAGTTTTTTTGCGACGGCAGGAGCGATTGCGCGCCTGGGAGCGCGCCCGGTGTTTGTCGACATAGAAGAACGCACCTTTAATCTCGACCCATCGTTGGTCAGCGCGGCGATAACGGCACGGACCAAGGCAATCATGCCGGTGCACCTCTACGGGCAGTGCACGGAAATGGATCCGCTGATTGAAATAGGCCGGAGCGCCGACATCCCTGTCGGCGGTTCACCGGCATCCCTGCCGTTGTCGCACTCGCACATTCCTATCATTGAAGACGCGGCACAGGCGATCGGCGCGGAAGATCGCGGTCGACGGGCGGGTTCGATGGGTGCGATCGGGTGTTTCAGTTTCTATCCCTCAAAGAATCTGGGCGGTGCCGGAGATGGCGGCATGCTGGTGACAAACGATCTGGATCACGCGCGGCGGCTGCACATGCTGCGAGTGCACGGCGAAGAGACGAAATACCATCACAAAGTTATTGGGATTAACAGCCGGCTCGATGCCCTGCAGGCCGCGGTGCTGCGCGCAAAGCTCCCCCATCTCGAGGAATGGACGACCGGCCGACAGCGCAAAGCTCTACAGTATGAATTGATGTTTGCCGACGCGGGATTACCCGAGCAGGTCGAAGTGCCATACGTTCGAAGTAACGCGCGCCACATCTTCCATCAGTTTGTAATCCGTGTGCGCGAGGGCCGGCGTGACGCTTTGCGCGAGCACCTGCGCGAGCGCGGCGTGGGCACCGACGTCTACTATCCGGTGCCCCTGCATTTGCAGGAATGCTTTGCTTATCTGGGCTACAAGGAAGGCGATTTCCCTGTCGCTGAACAAGCGGCCAAAGAGACACTCGCCTTACCAGTGTATCCGGAGTTGACCGATGAGCAGCAGGATCATGTGGTAAATATGATCGCTAAGTTCTTTGAAGCGAATCGCTCTCATTAGCGGTAGTGGTACAGTTTGACTCTCCCTTTGGGAGATGGTTGGGGTGAGGGCCTGAGCGCAAACTGCAACCACAACGTTGCTGCGCCCGCAATCCGTTTAGGAATTCTTCGCAAGCATCAACAGCGTTGAAGAATTGATTGGTGGCTCGTCTCGAAAACGGGCTAGAGCCCGGTGAATTATTCCGCGCCTGCCGTACTAAGCCCTCACCCCGGCCCTCTCCGAAAAGGAGAGGGAGGCAAACTGTACCACTACCTCATTAGCGAAAACCTTGACACCTCCGCTCTACCCAAATAGATTCACGTCCAATCTTATTCCAGTTCGCGGGGCGGCATCACGCCTCTGAAGGAGACTCGCATGAGCAACACCATGATACGCCGTGCCGGCATGGCCGGCTTCGCTGTTCTTGCTATCGCGCTTTTGGCGGTGCCGATCGCTTTACGGGCGGCCAACACGCCCAGCGTACTCGAAGCGTGCATCAATCCCGGCAACGGAGGAATGCGTCTGGTAGACGCCAGCACCGCTTGCCATAACAATGAAACCCGGGTTCAGTGGAACATTGAGGGTCCAGCTGGCCCCACCGGTCCCACTGGTCCAACTGGACCCGCCGGACCTCCAGGACCATCGGGAAGCGGTGGCTCGCCGTTCGTCTGGGTGTGCAGTCCGTCGGCGTTTTATAACGCGGGTAATAGCACTGGCAACCTTTACGTTTTCAATGGTAGCTTGTCCAGTGCCAACATTGCAGTGAACTTTCTGGACAAGGCGGGAAACAATTTGGCGGGCGTGACCGTGCCTGGTGCAAGTCCGGCCACCTATCCGGGCGAAGCGGGTGCGACCCAAGTCCCTCTGGCGGCGGCGCACACGCGAAGCATCCCATTTGCCACTCCAGCGACGGGTAGCCCGGACTTTGATGGCGGTACCAATGTAGCGATAAGTATCAGGGTCACCTCGGACCAACCAATTACGGTTGGCTCCGTCCTGGTCTTCAGCGGTTTCATTCCAGTGCCGTGTAGTCTGTTGCCGAAGTAGGAATGGTTTTCCGGCCAACCATAGCAAAGGCCCTGATCGATCAGGGCCTTTGTGTACTGCGCGGTAACGTCAGTGTGGCCTTGGTTGTGCTACGAATAAACCCGCGGTACAGAACCCGGAGCGATAAGCGACGGGATCCATCCACTTATTTACGTGGGCCGAACAAGTGCTCGCATTGAAAACTCCCGAACATGAATTCGTATGATGTGCGCGTCGTGGCGAAGGCCGAGTGTTGAATTGCGTCACTGCGCATAAAGCGCGATACAGAACCCGGAGCGATAAGCGACGGGATCCATCCACTTACTACGTGGGTCGAATAAGCGCTCGCATCGAAAACTCCCGAACATGAATTCGTATGATGTGCGCGTCATGGCGAAGGCTGAGTGTTGAGTTGCGTCACTGCGCATAAAGCGCGATACAGAACCCGAAGCGGTACCGACGGGATCCATCCACTTACTACGTGGGTCGAATAAGTGCTCGCATCGAAAACTCCCGAGCATGAATTCGTATGATGTGCGCGTCATGGCGAAGGCTGAGTGTTTGACCCGGTCGCTACCGCTCCCGGTTCTGTACCACGAGCACGCCAAACAATTGTACGATCTCGCGAACGCTGGGGTCATGAATCCCAACCCTGTTTTTTCGTTAACTCAAACAAACTCTTGCGATTGCGGTCACTATGGTTTTTCAAGGGTTTTGATATACTTCTATACGAATCATTACGCACTCACGATCCCTTTATCCGAATTGCGGTCACAATACGGTCACACTTTTGAAGCAGGGAAACGTAAGGTCTGACATTTCTGCAGGTCTCCTAGTCCGAAAACAAAGGAACGTTTGGTCGACGTGAAGCGTCGATTCGACTTGGCGCAGAGCGATGCAGGAATCAAAGACTTCCGCTTCCATGGTTTGCGTCATACAGCAGCCACTCGGATGGCTGACTGCGGAGCGGATGCTTTCACGCTTGCCGCGATCTTCGGTTGGTCCGACGTTCGAATGGCTTTGCGCTATACCCACGCCACCGATGAGGCGAAGCGTCGGGCAGTTGAAAATTTGGTGCGTCCGGTCGCGTCAAGTGACGAATCGGTGACAAATGAGAAAGGCAGGGTCGCTGCCCTGCCTTAAGTCATTGATTTAATTGGTGGAGCAGAGGGGGATCGAACCCCTGACCTCCGCATTGCGAACGCGGCGCTCTGCCAAACTGAGCTACTGCCCCACAGCGGTAGCATGTTAAGTAGCTTGTGTTTGCAGTGTCAAGCTACCTAACGGCTCCAGGATCGGGTCGGTGAGAATCTATGAATTCATTCTTCTGTTGAGGCCAACACGCTTGCCTCGCTAATCTCGTCCCCCGGCGATGCCGCAGTCATTTGCAACGCGATAATGATCTTTCGGCCCTCCTCCCTTAGTCGCGGCAAACGCAAAGCAAACAATGCTCCGCCGACAATGCAGACGGCACCGCCAAGCATAACGGTATGCGGCGCGCCAAAACGCTGGGCCAGCGATCCGGCAATCAAAGCGCCGATGGGCGCCATGCCCATGTACATCATGGAGTAAACAGCCATGACGCGACCGCGCAGGTTGTCGGGCACCATTGCCTGGATCAATGTATTTGAAGCAGCCATCTCGATCATCATCGCGTAACCTACCGGCACAAGCAGTAAGGCTGAAAGCCAGAATGAGCGAGAGAGACTAAACAAGATTAGACTTGCGCCAAATCCAGCGCTCGCCATTGCGACCCACAGACCGAGTCCGCGCAATCGCCTACGCGCGGCCAGACTGAAAGCAGCAGCGAGCGCGCCCACGCCCGAAGCGCCCATCAACAAACCAAGTGCGCTGGCGCCGTGATGCAGAATCTGATCTGAAAAAATCGGCATCAGCACAGCATATGGAGCGCCAAACAGACTGACGGCGCCCAGTAATAAGAGCAGCGCGCGCACCGGACGGGCGCGGATCACAAACGCAAAACCTTCGAAGACGTCTTTCAGTGGTGAGCCTGGCAACGTGACCTTGCGGTGCGGCGTTACTTTCATCATCATCAGCCCACCGATAACAGCGAGATAGCTGACGGCGTTAAGCAGGAAACACCAACCTTCACCAACCGCGGCGACCAGCAAACCTGCGATGGCCGGTCCGATAATGCGCGCGCCGTTGACCATCGACGAATTGAGCGCGATCGCGTTCATTAGATCGTCCCTGCCCACCATGTCGACTACAAAAGCGGATTGGGCCGGGACGTAGAAGGCGTAGTTGACACCAAGCAGCGCCGCGAGAACAAACAAATGCCAAACCTGAATGCGCCCACTCAACGTCAGTGCAGCCAGGACAAACGCCAACAGCATGGCCACGATTTGAGTGATCAAAAGAATGCGGTGGCGAGAGCTGCGATCGGCTGCAGCGCCGCCCAGAGGCGAGAGCAGAAAAACCGGAATTAGATTTGCGAAGTTGACGAACCCGAGCAGCGCGGCCGAACCAGTGAGCCGGTATACCAACCAGCTTTGAGCGACCGACTGCATCCAGGTGCCGCAGATCGAAATCAGTTGCCCGCCAAAAAACAACTGATAGTTTCGATGCCGAAACGCCCTGACGGACGCCGGCAGTCTTGGCTCGGACACAATTCCCCCCCGGAGCGCGTTAAGTGTTTTCTCTTATCCTACACGTGGTGGGAGCCCTGGTCGAACTTGAGTGCTGTTGAAGAATTACTTTCGCAACGACCCCTCGACTAACTACGACAGACCGTGTTCATAGGAAGAGAAAGTGTGACTCAACGAACGCGGTAGGCGCGATAGGCGGTAGATAGATACGCTTGGATCACGACCCAATAGGAATCAAAAGCCCATTTAGCGCTTCAATTCAGCATCATCGCTAAGTAATTTTGTGGTGTTGTCAGTAACACTCGGCGGTTGAGCCATCTCTGAAGTGTCTATGGGTTGCCGCCAGGCGCTGACGGGTACGTTCTGATTAGCAGGCAAACCGAGACGATGCTCCGAGCTCAACTGTTGATCCATTCTCTGGCCCGCGGCAAAAAGGACTTCCTTTTGAATGGGAGTGTTTGGTTGCAAAAGCTTCGCGTAGAGTAAGCGCGCCATACCAACCAGAAAAACCAGGAACACTGGCAGCAGCAGCACTATCGCATCATGTTTCATTGCGGCAAACAACAATACGATCGGAAACAGCACTGCACTGATAATCATCAGCAGGGCGCCCCCACGAACGCCTCTCTCACGCGGCGTAAGCTGGCGTTTCCCTTCCGTGTCGAAACCGGCGAGGGCGCCCCCGTTGGCGACCAACTGCGACACGATCGTCAAAGGGAAGCCGCAGCGCGAACAGAAGCGCATTTCCCCACCAACCTGTTCCTGACTACATTGTGGACAATACATTAATGTAAACGTCGGGTCTTTTCTTAACCGGCTGTTGGAACTACGAAAACTTTCGTCGTAAGGTTCACACACATCAGTCAGGTCTGAGCATTGGTCGCAGGACCGCCGCTAATCTCAAAGCGGGATTCGTCGCGTCGACAGTGAATCCGTCTTCGACTTCCCAAATTGCTGATAGAACTGCCTGTGCGAATCCCCACGCCAGGGTCCGTTCATAGTTCAGGTTCAGTCTGCTGTTAAACTGTCCGAGCCGACGCTCAATGGTCGTGGGTAATAGAAATAATTCAGGCTGCGCCAATGGATTGCGAAGCGCCGCGCCAATTTCATACTCGATTTCGCCGAAGACGCCCTTGGGATCGATCGCCAACCAGCCACGATCTGAGTCGAACAGCACGTTGTAGTGTTGCAGATCGCCGTGAAGCAAAATCGGCCGCTGTTGCGACGAGCATAGGTCCAGGTACGCTCGTTGGCCTGCCATAACCAGATCCATCGGAATCTGCTTATCGCCGGTAGCTATATAGCGCTCGAAAGCTTTGGCCCAATCGTGGACTGTCGGGCAATGCTGAAGTGACCGCGTGGGTTTGGTGACTCGCGCTCAGATGTGGGGAGTGCGACTGAGGACATAGATGATTCGACTGAAGACATCTGCTGAATGACACCAGCGAGAATGTCAGTCGCTTCCTCATCGCGACCATTCAAAGAGAGTTCGACCAGCGAATTGCCGGGTCTTAGTCGCTGTAAGAGCACGGCGCCCGGAGCGTGTTCATAGACTCGCACGAAGCCTTTTCCATTAAATGCTGCCAGTACTTCCCCCGAGTGCCACTCGTCACCCGGTTGCTTGACGACCTTCAGCACTACCTCTTTTTTGCGACTCCCGGCCCCGTCCACGTCACGAATGCCAAAAGCAATCACAGAGCTTTCTGTTTCAAATGTGTTGTCGATGATCACGCGCCAATCGCGCGCGTGCTGTTGGATTCGATCAAGTTGATTTGGTTCGATCAAGTCGTTAACTTGTTTGTCTGGGCAGGGTGCGCTCGAACTTCATTCGTCGGTTCTTTTGATCGAAGGTGAGGGTGAACTCGCGCAGGACTTTGAAGCCAACGTTTGTGTCCCTCAGGGCGGGAAACGTAATCGTCGGCTGGGGATAGGCAAAGCGGCCAATGTGAATCGTGGCTCTCAGTTCCGCCTGCTTGAGTTCGATTTGATTACTAACTGAACGAGCTCCGCCGACCGTTATGGGTTGCGACAGCAATTGAAGCTGCTCTACTAGTTCCTCCGGGAGAATGAAACCCGCCACAAAGTTGCCTGAGTCAACATGTGCTCTCACTCTAATTTTTCCAATTGCGACTTCGATCACCGGCCGGCGATTTTCGATCTCAAAGCTCAAAATGTCGGCGTCATTTGCTACTGGTAAAGCTCCGCGCGAAAGTCTGACTTGCATGGCAGGATAATCAAGCGTCAATAGGTAGTCGGTGAACAGAGCGAAACCCAGTATTCCATCCACGTTCGGATAATCTCGGGTAATCCGTTGAGGCCGAATCACGGCTGTCACATTTCGAAATTCTGCGCCGCCAAACGCGATTGTATCTACTCTGGCGGTGGCAACCTCTCGGTCATTTTGTCCCGATGGATCGCCAGTGAGTACTTTGCCGTTTGGCACTAGTTTGAGTTGCCTGGCGATCGAGGTGTCGATATCCGCTTGCATACCCGCGCCAGTATCGATAGTAAATGCGAAGGGTCCCTGACCGTTAATCTTTACTTCAATCACCGGCATCAGCCCGCGAAATTCCATGGGAGCGATTGCCACGGATGAATTCTGTGCAGTAACAGCACCGGCCCAAACAAAGAGTAGGAATATCGAGAAGGTAACGACTTTCAGGTTGCGCATAACTCGGTTCATTGCGATCATAGCCTGCTTTAGCTGCCGACAGAGATTGGTGGACTCTACCGACGATGAATTCCCATCGAGGGTCGTCTCCTGTGATGACGAACAACCAAAACGCGCGCCCGATCTTCAACTATGCGAAAAAGAAAATGGTAGGGAAACCTTTCGAGGTTCACTCGTCTGAGATCGTGCTTGCGAATACCGAAGGATTCGGGATGATCGGTTGCCTTTTGGAAGAACAGCCTTAGCTCGGCATAGAACTCGTCGGCGAGCTGCGGACCGGC
>JAWWPL010000153.1:0-7823 GCA_033850605.1 Blastocatellia bacterium
ATGTATAGGCCCCCAGCAAAAAGTTTTCAGGATCTATTAGTCTGGCAGAAAGCGCATCTATTTGTTCTGGCCACGTACAAGTACACTCGGCTGTTCCCGAAAGAAGAAATTTACGTTCTGACATCGCAGTTTCGGCGGGCTGCCATTTCGATCGCGGCAAACATCGGCGAAGGCTTCAAGAAGAGAGGTAAGAGCGACAAAGCGCGTTTCATGAATATTGCTCAAGGATCCCTTGAGGAGTGTCGCTACTATTTGATTCTCGCGACGGATTTGGGCTACGGAAACTGCGATATTGAGATGAGCCAGCTAGAAGAAGCGAGTAGATTGCTTGAAAGATACAGCGCAGCGATCTTGGCAAGTAGCCGTTAAGAGGCATAAAGATATTCCAGTTCTTATTTCTTCGATTGTGGCTTCTGGCTCCTGACTTCTGCCTTCATTGGCAACGGTAAATCCTATGCCTAACCTTCTTATAGTCGACGACGAACTCAGCATGCGTCAATTCCTGACGCATCTGTTCCAGCGTGACGGACACCTCATCCGGACGGCCGAAAACGGTCGTCAGGCGATGGAGTTGTTGCGACAGCAGCCGGCCGACGTCGTGATATCCGATGTAAAGATGCCCGACATGGGCGGTATCGAACTTTTGCGTGCAGCGCGCGAACTGCAACCCAATATTGAAATCATCATGATGACCGCCTTTGCCAACGAGGGCACCGCGCACGAAGCCTTCATGCTGGGGGCCTTCGATTTCGTCCACAAGCCGTTTGACAACGACTTGTTGAGGGAAAAAGTCTCACGCGCTCTAAAACAAATCTCGCTCAAGAGCGAAAACGAAGTTCTGATTAAGGGTCAGCGCGCGCGCGGACAGTTAAGCAATATTATCGGCCAATCCGACCAGATGCAGGCCGTGTATCAAATGGTCGAGACGGTGGCCCAGGTGCAATCCACCGTCCTGATCACCGGTGAATCAGGCACGGGCAAGGAACTGGTGGCGCGGGCAATTCACGATCTTAGTCCGCGGGCTCAGAAGCCGTTTGTTTCAGTCAACTGCGGCGCGTTTACAGAAACACTTTTGGAATCAGAACTGTTCGGATACACCAAGGGCTCGTTCACCGGAGCTACGTCCAACCGCAAAGGACTGTTTGAAGCGGCCGAGCAAGGTACCATTTTCCTGGATGAGATCGGGGAAACGTCGCCAGCGATGCAGGTCAAGCTCTTGCGTGTTTTGCAGGAACGGAAAGTACGACCGGTCGGAGCTCACGAAGAAACCGAAGTCAACACGCGCGTTATCGCGGCCACTAATCGCGACCTTTCGGCCCTGGTCAAAGAGGGCACGTTCCGCGAGGATCTCTTCTACCGGGTCGCAGTGATTCCGATGGTCCTGCCGCCTTTGCGCGACCGTGGCGCCGATATCGCTGAACTTACCGAGCACTTTCTGCAGAAGTATTGCCAGCAGACCGGACACCAGGTGACCCTCAGTCCCCAGGCGCTACGACTGCTCGAGAATTATTACTGGCCCGGCAACGTGCGCGAACTGGAGCACGCCATTGAACGCGCCGTGGCGTTGGAAAAGACCGAAACGATTCAACCGGAACGTCTGCCTGAGCAAGTGACAAAATACAGCGCGGCCCGCGTCGCATCCGAATTGGAACTCCCGCGCGACGGAATTAACCTGACTGCACATCTAGATCAACTTGAAAAGACTTATGTGCTGGAAGCGCTGCGCCGCACTGACGGTAACCAAACCAACGCCGCGGAACTTCTGAAAATGTCGGTCCGTTCGCTCCGTCATCTGCTGGACAAGCATGGCATTCGCAAGCACACGGCACAGATGCGCGACGAGCGTCGCGGGGCGGACACGATTCCGCGTCGTCGTGCCGCCGATCCTTACCCACGCCTCCGAGATGAAGACTCCGAAGAAGAGCCCAACAGCTCCGGCCATGCAGCCGGCGCAGGCGAAGGCTGAACTCCCGTGTGTAGGCAGAGCGTTCCCGTCCAAGCCACTTCCACTCCATAGCAAGCATTCCGGCTTTCTAAACCGCTTCTTTGACGAAAACCGTCACTGCGGCTCTGACATTAATTGTCAGAAACCGTTTCTTCGATCACTCTCATCTCCTGGACTCAGTTTGCTCCAAATGAAAAACGCTCAGCGTTTCCTCGCATTTCTCAATTTTTTGTCCAAATGATCGTAGTGGCACGGGCATTGATAAGAGGACCGTGACAAATCGCGCGCTGCGGTTAGATCAATGAGATAAAGCCGGTGGCGCGAACTAAAAAAAACCAGCTTATCTCTTCAAGGAGCAAATTAAGGAATGAATACCAACAAACGTCAGCAGGGCTTCTCGCTCATCGAGCTGCTCATCGTCGTGGCGATTATCGGCATTATCGCTGCTATCGCTATCCCCAATCTTCTCGCTTCCCGCCGCGCCGCGAACGAATCCTCAGCGATCGCCACCATGCGCACAATCTTCAGTTCGGAAGCCACCTACCAGGCAACCACAGGCGCCGGCCAGTACGGCAGCCTGGCCAACATGAATACCGCCGGAATGATCGATTCCGTCGTCTTGAATAGCGCTACCACTCCGAAAAGCGGTTATGGATTTACCGCCGCGAAAATCGGAACCGGTACGCCGTTCTTTGATGCAACAGCCGTCCCCTCAAGCTACACTGGAGTCGGCGCCACCGGTACACGTAGCTTTGCTACAAACGAGTCCGGTGTCATGTATTTCCAATCTGCCGCCACTGCACCCACGTTTGATGCGGCTACCCGGGCAGTTTCGAATGGAGCCCCACTCAACTAACACCTGACTTGGTTACGATCCACCAGCGGAGCCCCACGGCTCCGCTGGATCGTGTAAGAGCGTTTACGCTATCAGGCACACCAACCATCAACCGATCTCAAAAGGAGCAAATTAAGGAATGAACACCAACAAACGTCAGCAGGGCTTCTCGCTCATCGAGCTGCTCATCGTCGTGGCGATTATCGGCATCATCGCCGCTATCGCTATCCCCAATCTTCTCGCTTCCCGCCGCGCAGCTAACGAGTCCTCAGCTATTGCCACCATGCGTACGGTCTTCAGTTCGGAAGCCACCTATCAGTCAACAACGGGCGCCGGACAATACGGTGACCTGGCCGCGCTGGGAACAGCCGGACTCGTTGACTCAGTAGTTGTCGCCAGCGCTACCACCCCGAAAAGCGGTTACGGATTTACCGCCGCCAGAATCGGAACCGGTACGCCGTTCTTTGATGCTACAGCCGTCCCCTCAAGTTACACTGGAATCGGCGCCACCGGCACTCGCAGCTTTGCTACGAACGAGTCCGGTGTCATGTACTTCCAGTCTGCGGCCACTGCGCCCACTTTTGACGCCGCCACCCGTGTAGTCGCGAACGGCGCCCCACTTAACTAATCCAAGTCTAATTGGTTTAGATTCAGCTGCGGGGGCGGACTCTTTAGTCGCCCCCGTACATTTTCTGGAACGACGAAATTGAGTAGACGGCGAAAGAGCCAGTCCTCTTTCAAGGAACTAAGCTATGAATAAGCATAAACCCGAAGTGGGGTTCTCTCTGATAGAACTCCTCATCGTCGTGACCATCATCGGGATCATCGCCTCAATCGCTATTCCGAATCTGCTGGCTTCCCGACGGGCGGCCAACGAAGCATCAGCGATGTCCTCGATACGCGTCATCAGTTCGTGCGAAATCACCTATCAGGCCACCTATGGCGGCGTCTATGCCGATCTCACAACCCTGGGCTCAAGGACTCTTACTGACGTGCACCTGGCGGCCGCAGTCGACGCCGCGCACGCCAAAGGCGGATATTACTTTGTAGTGACCCCCGAAAACGGCGCCGTGTCGCAATTCTGGGCCTATGCACTTCCGGCCACTGCCTCAGGAATTGGGGCCACCGGCACGCGGCGATTTGCCGTCACTGAAGACGGCGTCCTGCGCGCGGACTCGACCCTTTCGGCCCCCGCCAACGAAACCGTGGTTCAGTCCATTCCTCCGCTCAGAAACTGAGACCCACGAATATTTGATCCAGCGGATCCAGCGGGGCCGGAGTTAACGCTCCCGCCCCGCTTTTTTTATGGGCCAGGATCTTCTCGCGCGCTTCTCGCCATGCGATCGACTATTTCGCAGGTCAGACGTATTAGAGCAGTGCACAAAAACTTCTTTCGCAAATTCAGCGCTTAAGGTACATTAATCTGCCTAACCGGCTCGCATCATGAGCAGATCATCTGCCGATTCAATGGACCAACCAAATCTGGCCGAGAGGGTGAAACCGCCGACGTCCACGGTCGCATGGCGACGCGTCTTCGCGATCGCGCGGAACGCATTTCGTGAAGCTGTCCGTGATCGAGTCCTTTACAACCTCGTCGTTTTTGTTCTGCTCTTAATCACTGGGGCCATCTTTCTGGGCGAGATCTCCGCCGGCCAGGAAGCGAAGATCATTGTCGATTTGGGACTAAGCGCGATCCTGCTCTTCGGCGTTTTCATCGCCATCTTCGTGGGTGTCGGTCTGGTCTATAAAGAGATCGAACGCCGGACTCTATACGCGATCCTCTCGAAGCCTATTGGCCGTGGTGAATTCCTTTTGGGTAAGTATCTCGGCCTTTGTCTCACCCTGCTGGTGAATGTCGCCATCATGGGCGTCGGCTTGTCGCTGGCGCTGATCTATGTGCGGCGCGGTTGGGATCCTTTGGTAGTCCGCATCTGGCCCGCGATTTTTTTGATTTATATCGAGCTGGCGATCCTGACGGGCGTGGCCATGCTGTTCTCGGCTTTTTCGTCGCCGGCACTCTCTGCGCTGCTGGCGTTTTTCGTTTTTGTTATCGGGCACTTTAGCGCCGATTTGAAAACGCTGGCGACCTCGATGGGCAGCGCGCCAAGTCGTTGGATTTTTGCCGGACTATATTACCTGCTGCCGAACTTTGCGAACTACAACGCGATTACCGCGGCCGCCCATGGCCAGGCTGTGGACGGCCGGGCCATAGCCGCCGGCGCTGTCTATGGCCTGGTTTACGTTGCGGTATTGTTGGCCGCGACCACCTTAATTTTTAGCCGGCGAAATCTGAAATGAAGCGAGACTATCTTTTAATCCTGGTCGTTATGGTTGGGCTGTTGTGCGCGGCCGTGCTGACGCACTGGAACGAGGGCCATAGCCGCGATCTGCAGGTGCAAACCGCGGACGAACAGTTGTATCTGAACGGGCCGGCGATGAAGCGGCTCACTCTGGCTTTCAACGGCCTCGCGGCCGATTGGTATTGGATTCGGTCGCTGCAATACGTAGGGCGCAAGATGGTCGCTTATGAAGACATGCACACCGGAAGTCTTGATTTGAATAGTCTGTCGTATCTGGACCTGCGAGTGTTGCCGTCGCTGCTGCGAATGGCAACGACTCTCGATCCGCGGTTTCTCGAGCCTTACTATTACGGCGCCGTAATCCTTCCCACTTTAAACCCGGACGAAGCCATCACCCTGCTCAATCAAGGCATCGCAGCCAACCCCGGCGAGTGGCGACTCTATCAACACCTCGGCTACATCTACTGGCAACGTGGCGATTACAACAAGGCGAGCGATGTTTATGCAGCCGGCGCCAAGATCCCTGGCGTACCACCCTGGATGATGGCCATGAGTGCGCGCATGAAGGCCGAAGGCGGCGCCAGCCAGGCTGCCCGAGAGATGTACACACACTTGGCCGAGTCTTCCGAGGATCCAAACGTAAAGCAAATGGTCAATGCCCAATTGATGCGGCTTGATTCGCTGGAAGAGCGCGACAAAATTCGCCGGGTGCTCGCAGATTACACAAACAGGAGCGGTCATTGCGTTACCTCCTGGAAAGAAATCAGCGCAGCATTACGCACGGCCGGTTTGAAAATTGACGCTTCCGGCTCACCGCTCGATCCGACGAACGTTCCCTATCGTCTAATAAAGGGTGGCTGCGACGTTGATCTGGACGAGCGCTCAGAGTTGCCGCGCCGTTGATGGCGTGCGCAAAATCAACCGCGTAATGCGGTGCGCGGGGCACTAGCCCGACCGTGAGGGAGGGCTCCGATACGAACCGCGATAGGCAGCCTCGGTGCTAGTAAGAAAGCGGTGACAAGTCGCCGCCCTCCAAAATAGATGACTACCGTAATCGAGATCGACAACCTGACGAAAGACTATGAAACCGGGTTCTGGCGCAAGCGCAAAGTGCGCGCGCTCGACGGACTGACGCTCACCGTTGAGAGCGGCCAGATATTTGGCTTCCTCGGCGCGAACGGCGCGGGCAAGACCACGACGCTCAAACTCCTGATGCGTCTGATCTATCCGACCGGCGGCGCCGCGCGCATTCTCGGCCGCGACATTAACGACGTCGCCATGCACGCGCGTATTGGTTACCTGCCCGAGAATCCATACTTCTACGACTATCTTACCGCGCGAGAATTTCTGAATTACTGCGGCGAGTTGTTTGGTCTGAATCGCGCCGATCGCGAACGCCGAACGAAGGAACTCCTGACGCTCGTCAATTTGGAAACGAAAGGCTGGGACCGCCAACTGCGCAAGTTCTCCAAGGGCATGCTGCAGCGGGTCGGGCTGGCGCAGGCCCTGGTCAACGATCCGGAAATTGTTTTCCTCGACGAGCCGATGAGCGGTTTGGATCCCGTGGGCCGCCGTGAAGTGCGCGACTTGATCGCTTCTCTACGCACGGAGGGCAAGACGGTTTTCATGTGCTCGCATATTCTTTCGGACATCGAGGTGCTCTGCGACAGCGTGGCCATACTCAAGCACGGCCGCTTGGCACATGCCGGCTCGCTGGCAGAACTGCGCGCAGGTGAGACGAATAGTTTTGAAGTCATCGCGACCGGAGCGGACTCTGAAGTCTTGAAACAAAGACTGGGCGCGGGCGCCAGGGTAACGACGACTGCGAGTGGTTTGCGAATCGAGGTGGCTAATGAAGGAGAGGTTGACGCAGTAATCTCTGCTCTGAGGCAGGCACACGGAAAATTGGTTTCAATGCAGCCGGTGCGGCAATCTCTGGAAGAATTGTTTCTGGACCAATGAGGTCAGCACCGAGAGCGATGCGGAGCGCGGACATCCTGTCTGCCTGAGCGCGCAGCGCGCGAACAACCTCCAAAGTAATTCCTCCCGTAAGATATGAGCGTGCTTCGCTCGCTGGCGGACAGGATGTCCGCGCTCCACCTCAGTACTGACTTCGCTATCGAGAGATGAAATGGAAAATGATCTCTACCTCAACGTAAATCCCGTCACTTCCATCTTGATGTTGGCGCGGTCATCGCTGTCGGTAAACCCTTCCAGCAACACTGACGCGTGCATGGTCTTATTCGGCTCGAGTTCGGGAATTTGTTTGATGGGAATCACTATCACCGTGTTTTCTTTCACCGGTTTGTTATCGTGATCCACTACACTGCCTTTGATTTCCAGGCCGGTGATCGTTCGTCCGGTAAAGTTGCGCACGGTCGTGCTCAGGGTCATCACGATGTCGCCCAACGCCCGCGGCGATTCGTCAGCCTCGGGCTCATCGAGAGCGATTAGTTTCTTGTACTTCTCAAAGTCAGGCGAGCCGGGACGGATGGCATTGGCCAGCCGCGGGGCTTGATTACTGGTTACTGTGGTTCGCAGCAGCAGATAAAAGAATCCGCCAATTAGAATCGCCGCCACCACGGCCACGACAATAATCAGCGTACGCCGCGGGGGCTCTTCCGGAATGCTGTGTTGTGCCGGCATGGGTTCGTTAGATGCCTATGTTACCTCAGATGTTCCAAGAGGTGCGAGGCTGAATCAGTAGCCCACAGCGGAAAACGATACAGAACCGGGAGCGGTA
>JAWWPL010000177.1:0-6787 GCA_033850605.1 Blastocatellia bacterium
GTCAAGAGGAATATAAGACCTAGCATAGCCTCCTTATGCGCACTGGCGAGGTCTAGTGTAGGTATCCTCGATTAATCATTCCAGTTGACGGAGATGTTCCATGAGTGAACAAAACGCTAGTACCCAGCAGCGTGACGCAAATCGCCTCGCTGTCTACCAGCAACTTTGTCTCAGCTACCACCAGATCGATGATTTTCGTTCGAAACTGCTCGCGCTCCTGCCGTTTGCATCTGCCGCGGGGCTGTCTCTACTTTTGAAGGTGGAGGCCGCCAAGCCTCTCCTGGTACCCATCGGCATCTTCGGATCGGTGGTTACATTCGGCCTGTTTTCTTATGAGATTTATGGGATCAGGAAGTGCGGCGAGCTTATTGATGCTGGTATCAAGCTTGAAAAAGACTTGGGGGTGGTTGGCCAGTTTAGAACCCGTCCGAACCACCTTATTAATGAACCCTTTGCTGCCGGCGTAATCTATCCAGCAGTGCTCGCGAGTTGGCTGTTCCTCGTCCTATACGCGTTGAACGTAAAGGCTGCCCTGTGCATTGGGAGCATTATCTTTTTCGTTGGCTTTACCTGCATGTTAGTCTGGGACATCTTCTTAGTGCTAAAGGCTCGAAGTCTACCTCAAAGCGATCTCCGGAAAAACGCACAAGATGACCAATCCCGTAGATCGACTCCGTAGAGTTGTGGGCAATTAGGAAAGCACCTAACAACGGTATGCACCCGACCGCGAATAACGCGTCATTCATTCGCAGGATGCCGGTGAAATTCATAATCGCCCCAGCGTAACATGACAGATCGTTCGATTAGCTTGATGTGAACGTAATCGCTTCACTTCCATCAACCCTCAGATAAACTGAAAGGAGTTTCCGATGAAGAGACTTACGAATAATCCCGTCGCTCTGACTTGCTTGCTTCTCTGTCTTTGTGCCGCGGCGCTGGTCGCCTTCGTAACCGCGCATGCTGAGCCGCCTGTGCCTACGATTCAGGCTTGCTATAACGACACGAACGGTGGCCTGCGTCGAGTCAACTCTGCTGCCGATTGCAAGAACCACGAGACTTCGATCAGCTGGAACGTTGCGGGGTCTGCAGGAGCTCCTGGGCCAGCCGGACCTCCGGGACCAGCGGGGCCGCCAGGACCGGGCGCAAACATAGTAACCTTCAGGCACACGCGCACGGTCGCCAACACCTGCGGTCCGTTCAATAATTTCAGTTTTATGGATCAACCATCGATAAATGTTAATGCTGGCGCGTTGATATTTGTTACGGGCATCGTCGGGATTAACGGTGATCGATCCAATACCAACCCCAACTCAAATTTGAATTTGACCTATACCGGTGCTGCGAGTTTCGGTACTTGTCCAGCGGGACGGTGGATAGTAGCAGGCGGCGACATTTCGACGGGGGCGCAATTCAACGTGATGGTAGTTACTCCGTAACTAATCGTTGGTTGCTGGTGGGAACAGGACCAGGATCGGCAGCGACCGGGTCGAACACTCAACACGTGAAGGCACGCGCCAATCGATCAATGCCTGGAGAGGGACGACCACGTTACTCGACCTACGGAATTGGGTGGCTGGACCCCGTCGCTACCGCTCCGGGTTCTGTACCGAACCTTTTGGCGCGACTCAAGCACAGGTCGCGAGTTTCTCACCAATCGTTTGGACGCTTCATGTCCGCACCCGGGAAATAAAATACAACCCACCACACGCGAAGATCACGATCGGAGTCCACACCGCCGGCCCCGGCGGCAGCAAAGCATGTTCGCCGAGTTGCTGGAAACCTCCCGACACTAACCAGAAGGCCAGGCTCACCGCTACGGCGGAACACAGCGCGACCACCGTGCTCTTGCGTCCGAATGAGATCGCCAAAGGCATTCCTATCAAAGCCATTACGATCACGCCAAACGGCGCCGCGTATTTTCGCTGCAGAGACACGGCCAGGGCGGCTGTGTCCGCGCCTCGATCCTTCAAAGTCTTTATGTAGACCTTAAGTCGATCGGCGCTCATCTGAGATGGCCGATCCACAGTTGGTCTAAACACGGAAGGCGGATCCACGCCACTAATTTTCAATTGCGCCGCGGATTGTTGCGTGACTCGTTTATCAGCCACGTCGATCCAATGGGCTTTACTAATCTCAAACTCGTTAGGCGAGAGCCACTTGCCTTCTTCGCCCGTTGTCACGCGCGTTAACTCAATCTGATGATCGTCAAATTCATAGATCGCCGGCTTTAGCAGGACCTGCCGGCGTTCGTCGAACTCATAAGAATAAATGCGCGCGCCATCGGTGCTGACGAGCCAGCGCCTTTCGGAGCCGGCGGCCATCTGCGTAATGTTTCCGCGAATTCTGGCGCGCAGGCTGTCCTGCCGAACGTTGGCCTGCGGCATCACGCGTTCCTGGATGAACCATGAACCGGTCGCAATCAAAACCGCAAACCCAAGGCCGGGCAACATCAATCGATAGACGCTCTGGCCGCTGGCCCACCAGGCCACTGCTTCTCTCCGGCGGGCGATTAGCGCATAGGTCAGCAGCGCGGCCACCAGAACACTGCCGGGAAACAGCTCGATACTTACGAGCGGCAGCAGATAAAAAAGATATTGCGCGACCAGGGCCACACTCGACTTGTTGGTCGCGATGAAACGCCAAAGCTCAAAGGTTGTGAACACATTGAAGATCAAAACCAGAGATATGAACCCAAAGAAAAAGCTGAAGGTCATGGTCCGCACTATGCTCACGTCCAGCAGAGTCGGGAAACTAATGAGCCAGCGGCGAGCAGTAGGAAGGGCCAATCGCTGTGCGACCTGCTCCTGCGCCGGACTAGCCGCCCGCGGTTTCGTTGCGCGGCGAAAGCGAAAGCCAAATTGACGGCGCTTGAGAGCCAGCAAGGCAACACCCAGGGCCAGCGTTAAGACCGTTGACAGCCATCCGCCTATGATGGGTGGTAGTGAGCCACCCCGGGCCATCTGATCCCCGCCCAGCGTCACCAGATAGTAGACGAGCAAAACCAGGAGGGACATCAAGACCCCGAAACCGCGGCTACCCCGGCGCATGCGCAGAGCCAGCGCGGCCCCAAACAACGAGAAAACGAACGGCGTGAGTGAGAAGGCCAGCCGCTTGTGAAGGATGATTGATGCGTCGCGCTTTGCCGCACCGTCGCTCTGAGAGATGAACTGGCGCAATTCCGCTAAACCCATCTCGTCCGGCCCTGACTCCTCTTTCTGCATGCGCGCCAGCAAACCACCCCGTCCGGTATTAAAGACTATGCGAAGTAGATCCAGCCGCTCGACTACAAAGGACTGATCACGCGCTTCGGGAGAAGGCAGCCTCGTCTGCATTGCGTCCTGGAGCACCAGTTCGGATTTGTCCGCCGATGAGTCAATGCGGCCCGACCGAGCTGTCACCAGCATTGTTGATTTGTCAGGCTGGATGGATTGGATGAAAACCCGACCCCATTGTCCGCGCGACTTATCGCCATCGCGAACGTAAATGACTTTGTTCGGAATGTCGCTGGTAAAAGTCCGGGGCTCGACCGGTGAGTCCAACTTGTAAAGGGCGC
This sequence comes from Blastocatellia bacterium, assembly GCA_033850605.1. GTDB lineage: Bacteria > Acidobacteriota > Blastocatellia > Pyrinomonadales > Pyrinomonadaceae > UBA11740. The sequence continues at coordinate 3,554 of JAWWPL010000177.1, forward strand.
TCCGGATGATAACCGACTTTAACTGTTGTTGCGCACGTGGGGCTTCTTTCAGGTTAAGCTCCGCCGTTACTACAGTGGCAAGTAAGCCCAACACCAGCGCGGGCCAAAGCATCCGCCAGGTGCTGACTCCGGCGGCCCGCATTGCGACCAATTCGCTGTCGCTGCCCATTCGGCCTAAGCCAATGATCGTGCCGGACAGGACGGCCATGGGGATGGTGAATACAAGGACTGTGGGGAGAAGAGCGAGCGCCAGTCCGTAGACGAAGCTGGACGGCATAACGCCGTGGAAGATCGTCTCAAAATACCGGCCGGTCTGTTGGGCAAAAAGAATTGCTGTCAGCAGGACGAGCGAAGCTATGGTGTAAGGAAATATCGTGCGGAGGACATAACGCTCTATTAATCTCCTGTTTGCCATAACGCCACTTCCACTATCGCTTTAAGTGATGCGCGTGTCACGGGCGGGACGCGCGGGTCACGTTATCGCGATGAACTCAACATCGTTCGCGGCCGCCGCTCAAGCGCGCGCACGATCAACCGGTGCGTCAACTCCGCCAGCTGCGCTTCCGACTGTTCCGAAAGCGTCTTGAATGTTGATGCAAATTCGACCGGCGGAAGCCGCTGGCTCGCCACGACCAGGCGCTGAGTCTCGGGCAGTAATCGTGTCGCGGGGCCTCGGCTGCATCTCTGACAGTGAGGGTTTACCTCAACATCCAGGCAGGCGGTATCACTCTCGCTAAGCTGCGCGCCGCAGTCAGAGCATGAGCGCAGATCAGGCCACAAGCCGGCCAGCCGAAGCAACCACACCTCAAAGTATCGCAGGATTAACCGTGACGATTCAGGCGCTATCTCCAGCGCTTCAACACATGCGCTCAGCATCCGAAAAAGCTTCTCGTTAGCTTCATGAGGCGGAGCGAACTCGCTTACCAGCTCGCCCATGTAGGCCAGTACCTCGGAGGCATCCGGCTGCGCCGCGAGGTCGAAGTGCGACTTCAGTATTTCCGCGCTCGAAATTGAAACGAGATCCCGATTCTCCCGCTCGTAGAAGGCCAGCCTAATCAGCGTGAAGGGCTCAAGGGCGGCGCCGAAGCGGCTCTTCATTCGCCGTGCGCCTTTGGCCACAGCTCGCACCAGACCAGCGCTACGAGTAAGACAAACCGCGATGCGATCTGCCTCAGCCAGATTGTAGGTCCGCAGGACGATCGCATCTGTATTGACCAGCGCCATGCACAGACCCCAATCCTTATTGTTAAGAAATCAATTTAACCCAGGGGAAGGAAGTACAGGATCCAGCCAAGAACAAAAGCCACGAAAATGAATTCACCAAATACTTTCAGCCCATAGACTAATCGCTGCCGGTCCGAGCCCTTCGCTACCACTCCAAAGACAATCGCCGTCAGGCCCGCAAACACCGCCATCCAGAATACGTGTCTCATTCCTTCCTCCCCGCGGCAATATCAAAAGCATCCAGAGCGGCCAAGTAATTCAGGAGGCCCGCTACGAGCAGGAATGTATTGCCGTACTCATAAGTGACCATTTGCGCGTGCTCAGCAAACCCTGAACCAGTCAGCCAACAAAAGATAAAGAGCAGCCCTGCACCCACGTTCGCAGCCATCGGTAATAATTGCAGCAATGCGCTCAAGCCCTGATCGCTGGCACCCGGTTTGAAGAGATGGCCGCCCAGCCACAATCCGGTAAAGAACATTCCCCATATCGCTCCACCCAGGAGGAGGGCACGCGCCCATCTCCTTTGGATAAGATGTCCCAGTCCCGGCACGGCCCACGCCGCGAGGCCCACGAGCCACGCACGGCCCGGGGTTTCAACCTTTGATTTCTGAACCTGCCTTGCGACCAAAATACTCTCCCTTCATCAATCGCCTTAACTCTGCCAGGCGATCCCGCGTCTTAAAGCGGGTTGTTGGCTTGCCCGTTGTCGTTCTTACTTATAATGAATCAATGCTTTAGTTGTCGGCTCTACCACACCTGTAGGTTAATAAAGGAGAAACTGCCGGCGCAACAGCTTGAATTCCTCCAGCGGAATAACCCATGAATCCCGGATCGTCTCCAGCGAGTCTCCTCGCTCGATTGCCTCCCGAACTTTTGAGGTGCCGGAGATGAGATCAAACGGGTTCCGATCATACTCATATTCATACGGAGGATCTTTCCACCGAAACTGATCGCCGTACATATCGAACGCGCTTTTCACGATCGCGATCCCGGCAAGGACCGGTTCAAAAGCTTCGCGGTCTGTGACGTGGATCTGAACTCCGCCGCAGGCTTGTCCGGCATGCTTCTGAAAAGTGGGCATAAACCCGCACGAGCGGAAGTACACGCCGGGAAAATCAAAGCTGCCCAGCGCCTCCGCAAAATCATCCGCGTCGATGTAAGGCGCGCCCGCAAACTCGAACGGCTTGGTAGTTCCCCGCCCTTCAGACAACTGGGTGCCTTCGAGATGAACTGTCGCGGGGAACACGGCGGTAGTCTCGGGAACCGGAATATTAGGTGAAGGCAGCACCCATGGGCTGTCCGTTTGATCGTACCAGAGTTCTCTTGACCAGCCCGACATCGCGACGCATTCCAGTTCGGAAGCAATTCCGAAATGCTCGTTGAACATACGGCCGAGTTCGCACACTGTCATCCCGTGACGCGTGGCTATTGGAAATTGGCCCACGAAGGAAGCAAACGCGGGATCCAGGACCACTCCGGCGACTTTAGTCCCGCCAATCGGATTAGGCCGATCGCAGGCGATAACCTTCTTGCCAAATTTCTTTGCCGCGCGCATGCAATTGGCGAGCGTATAAACAAAGGTGTAGATGCGAGTGCCTACATCCTGCAGGTCAAAGACAATAATATCGACGTCGCGGAGCATTTCTTCCGTGGGCTCGCGGGTCTCGCTGTAGAGTGAATAGATCGGCAAACCCGTCTTGCGATCGGTAGCGTGGCCGGTTTCGATCATGTTGTCCTGAACGTCACCGCGGATTCCATGCTGCGGACCAAACAGGGTCGTCAAATTAATGTCGGGGTGTTCGTGAAAGAGATCCGCCACATGACGAAAGCTGTGGTTGACCGAAGCCTGGTTGCAAACCAGGCCGATCCGCGCCCCGCGCAAGAGATGGATTTGCTCTCCCAGAAGTTTCTCGACTCCAAGCTTGATCCGCTTTCCTCTTTCCGGGCGTTCAGATGAAGGCACGTTAGATAGGCGAACTTGAACTTTTCTGGCGAGCACATCTCTCATAG